>JAOUMF010000227.1 GCA_029881615.1 Alphaproteobacteria bacterium
TATCTGTTGAATCAGAATACTTATTCGGTGATGGAAAACGATACCTTGGTCGCCATTCCGCTGTTCCTGTTCATGGGCTATGTGGTCGAACGCGCGAACATCGTCAACAAGCTGTTCTATGCGCTGCAGATGGCCGCACGTAATCTGCCAGGCTCCATGGCGATCGCGGCCTTGATCACTTGCGCCGTGTTCTCCACTGCCAGCGGTATCGTCGGTGCGGTGGTGACCCTGATGGGGCTTCTGGCATTCCCGGCGATGGCGAAGGCTAATTATAATAAAAGTTTTGCCTCAGGTGTCATCTGTGCCGGCGGAACGCTCGGTATCCTGATCCCGCCCTCGATCATGCTGATCGTTTACGCGGCGATTGCGGAACTTTCGCCTCTGCGCCTTTACGCCGCGGCCGTTTTCCCCGGGTTCCTGCTGGCCGGCTCTTATATTGTTTATGTCATGATTCGGGTTTTCATCAATCCATCCATTGCCCCCAAGCCGCGCGATGAAGATGTGCCGCCGCCAAGCGTCGTTTATTGGCAGTTGCTGACTTCTTTCGTGCCGTTGACCCTGCTTATCATGCTGGTGCTTGGCTCAATCCTGGGCGGATTGGCAACGCCCGCGGAAGCGGCCGCGATGGGTGCGTTCGGCGGTCTTTTGCTGGCCGCGATGTATCGTTCACTCAGTTGGGAAATGCTTAAGGAGTCCGTCTATCTGACCGCCAAGGCGACCGCTATGGTTTGCTGGCTTTTTGTCGGATCATGGACCTTCGCGTCGGTATTTTCCTATCTGGGCGGTCACGAAATCATCAAGGATTTCGTCCTCAGCCTCAGCCTTGCCCCATGGCAGTTCCTCGTCCTGGTGCAGGTCATCATCTTCCTTCTCGGCTGGCCGCTGGAATGGTCGGAAATTCTGATTATCTTTGTGCCGATCTTCCTGCCGATGCTGCCGGAATTCGGTGTTAATCCCTATTTCTTCGCCATGCTGGTCGCGCTCAATCTGCAGACTTCGTTCCTTACCCCGCCAATGGCCATGTCGGCCTATTACCTGAAAGGGGTGTTGGGGAACGTCATCGAACTGATGGATATTTTCAGGGGCATCATGCCTTATCTGGGCATCGTCATCTTTACCATGATCCTGATGTATCAGTTCCCGGGCATCGCCCTGTGGTTGCCTTCGTTCCTGTTTGATTAGAACGTTGTCTGGTTGGTAACGAGTAAATGTAAGGTCTGATGCTATGATTGAAAAAATTACCGGGCTAATCGGCACGATTCTGGTCACTGTTTTCGTGCTGGGTCTGGCGCAAAGTATCTCCGCCGGTTTTGCCGGGTTTTGGGGCGGCTTGCCCTTCTGGGTGATCAGCCTTTCTGTTCTGAGCCTGGTTGTCTACGATTATTGGAATTCGTGTTTGCGCCCGAAATAATCCTCCCGCGTCCTGCCTGTGGGCGGGACGCGGCCCCCGTCTGAATGGAAGAGCAACATGTCGCAGGATTCCACCCTGGCAGCACTGACTGCCAGTGAGGCCGCCCGTCAGATCAGGGATGGCGAAATAACGTCCCAGGAACTGGTCCAGGGTTGCCTCGACCGCATAGACGCGCTTGAGGACAATATTGGCGCCTGGACACATCTGGACCGGGAGTATGCCCTGGCCCAGGCTGAGGCCGCCCAAGACAGGCGCCAGGCGGGTAAAAGCGTGGGCCCGCTGCACGGTGTGCCGGTGGGGGTCAAGGACATCCTGGATACCTCGGATATGCCGACCGAAAATGGCACGATTCTGCATCGTGGCAGAAAGCCGAGGGATGATTCCGCCGTCGTCGCGCGTTTGCGTGCGGCCGGGGCGATCATCATGGGCAAAACGGTCAGTACGGAACTGGCGGTCTATTCGCCCGGTAAAACCAAAAACCCGCATGACCCGAACCGCACGCCAGGGGGCTCTTCCAGCGGTTCGGCCGCTGCTGTGGCTTCTTTCATGGTTCCGGTAGCGGTGGGTACGCAGACTAACGGTTCGGTAATTCGGCCGGCGTCATTTTGTGGCGTATTCGGCTTTAAGCCTAGCCACGGATTAATCCCCCGCACGGGCATTCTGAAGCAATCGCCGCCGCTCGATACGGTGGGTGTCATGGGCCGGACGCTGGAAGATACCGCGCTTATGGCTGATGTGCTGATAGGCCATGATGCCCGCGATCCGCATTCGCGTCCGATGGCCGCTCCGCAAATCAGCCGTATCATGGCCGAAGAACCGCCGTTAAAGCCTAATCTGGTATTCATCCGCACGCCGGTTTGGGATCAGGCGGAAGAGACCACCAAGGATGCGTTCCGCGAACTCTGTGAACATTTTGGCGATCTTCAGATCATGGATCTGCCGCCGATCTTTGATGGCGCGCTGGAAGACCATCGTAAGATTATGGAGGCGGACCTCGCTTTAAGCTTTGCCAAGGAATATCGGGACGGCAAGGACAAGCTCAGCAAGGTCCTGTGCGAGATGATTGAACGTGGCCAGCAGGTGCTGGCCACAGATTATAATGACGCGGTATCGCGGATCACCGATTACCAGGCGGAAATCGATGCGATCATCCATGTATTCGACGCAATCCTGACGCCCGCCACGGCCGGCGAGGCGCCAATGGGGCTGGATGCGACCGGAAGCCCCGCCTTCTGCACGATCTGGACTCTGGCCGGTGTTCCTGCCCTTACGTTGCCTATTTTGCAGGGTCCCAACGGCATGCCGCTGGGCGCGCAGCTGGTGTCCGCCAAGGGCGACGACGGGCGGCTGTTCCGGACCGCGCGGTGGCTGCTGGACTCACTGGACGAAGAATGAAATCTCTTTACGGTTTCGAGGGGCGTTTTTGAATGGAGACGTCTGAAACTGGTCTGTTATACCCGGCCATTTTCATGTCGGTGGCGGTAGTGCTGGCGATATTCGTCAGGGCGCGATACGGCCTCGTGGGCAAAAAGCTGTTCGAACGAATTGGGCCGTGGTGGCCGACGGTCATCAAGATCGGTTCGGTCGCGACATTGCTGCTGTGGCTGATTATTTGGATTAGCGTCAGCCCGGAACGCCGGGCCGAACTGAACAAGCATTACCAAGACAACGCCCCATGGGTGATCCGCGACAAGGCGGATCCGTAACGTTTGCGTGCCGGAACTTGAAATATAACAAGTTTTTGGGGTGTTCTTTCTGAAATTTTCAATCTTTCTTATGGCGGGGTCTTGTGCGGATCGCGCTTTCGATTTATAAGCCGCCCCCTTCACGAAACGCGCGCAAGCGCATGGAGTTATGAACGATGAACAGCGAACGCAAAATATACGGGAACGGTGTCCGGCATTGCCTGGGCGGCGGTCTTGCGTTCGGGGTCCTCGGCTAGCTTTCGCTCGCCGGTCCCCGCCGCAAGACGGCGCGAGGGACCGGAACGATCTCCTGACTATCCGGAACACGGAAACCTGCTGGTTTTCGGTAACTTACCGTGAGGTTCGCGCTTCGGCGCGCGCCTTCTGGAGCGAGTGATGTACGAGCAAATCTATCTGTGGCTGTCGACACAGTTTGTCGACAATGAAATGTTTGTCGGGGTAATTGCCGCGTCGTCGATCGGCACCGTGCTGTATCTGGCGCGGGCGCTTCCCGAGACGCTGTGGGGCATGGCGTTGCGTTACGGTTCGGTGTCACTGGAAGTGGATAACACCGATCCCGGGTTCGACTGGATCAAGAACTGGCTGGCCCGTCACCCCTATGTGCGGCGCAGCCGTAAGCTGCGATTGTCTGGACGGCAATACCGTATAGACGCTGGCCAGTCCGGGGAATCCGAGGGCTGGGATCTGGTGCCCGGCGAGGGCCGGCATGTCTTTCTGCATAAGGGGCGGCCGGTGATGCTGAACTACTGGATCGACGAAGAAAACTCGAAGGGCCGGTTTCTGCGCCAGCATTTTCACCTGCGCACCGTGGGTCGCAGCCAGGAATTTCTGCGCGCTCTGGTGACCGAAGCGGCCATTCTTTGCACCGAGGAAGCCTGTGTGCAGGTCCATAACTGGCGCGATGGCTACTGGGAACTTTCTTGCCGAAAACGGCCGCGGCCAATGGATTCGGTGATCTTGCCCCGCGAGCAGGCCGCTCGCCTGATCGCCGATGCGGACTGGTTCTTCAAGGCGGGGGACTGGTACGCCGAACGCGGCATACCTTATCGGCGGGGATTCTTGTTCTCGGGTCCGCCCGGGACCGGAAAGTCGTCGGTTGTGCTGGCGTTGGCCAGCCATCTGGGAAAACCGGTCTATGCCTTGAATCTGGCTTCGGTTTCCCAGGATAGCGTGCTGATGGAAGCCTTCGCCCAAGTTCCTCAGGATGCCATTCTGCTGGTTGAGGATATCGACGCCATTCGGATCGCCAAGAAACGGACAGGCAAGGATGCCAAGAAGGAAGGCGCGCAGGGTTTGGGCATGGCGACATTGAGCGGCCTGCTGAACGCCATCGACGGGGTGGCGGCGCCGGAAGGGCGATTGTTGGTGATGACCAGCAACCATCCGGAACATCTGGACCCGGCCCTGATCCGGCCCGGCCGCATCGACCTGCATGAGTGGTTCGATCTGATGGGTATGGATGAAATTCGCCGTATGTATCTGCGGTTTCATCCCGGACGGGAGGCCGATGCGGTGCATTTCGCGCGCTCCATCGGACGTCCGATCTCGCCGGCGGAGCTGCAATGCAAGCTGTTGGCCGGCGACCCGTCCGGGCCGCGCGAAGTTGGCGGTGAGCTGGATTCGGACGCCGTCGAGGTTGCGATGACGCCGGCGGCGGCGGAGTAGAGGGCTTGACCGCATCGGTTGAACCAATGTACAAGCCCCACCCTGTCGCCGGGGGCTTGCTGGCGGTGGGAACAATACAGGTTTTTGGAACGGTACGATGATTTTGCGCTCAAGAAATATAGCTCAA
>JAOUMF010000228.1 GCA_029881615.1 Alphaproteobacteria bacterium
CGCCGATGGAATCGTCCGCATCTGGGATGTTGAATATGGCAGCCCGTTGGGCGGCGAGTTGTCGGAAACGGCCGTTGGGACGGGGAATGATGAAGGCGGCCGGGGCGCCCGGCTGTTCCGCAAATGCCAGGCCTGCCACACCGTCGATCCGGATGGGGGTAACAAGGCCGGACCTACCTTGTACGGTATTTTTGGACGGCCTGCCGGAACCGTGCCGGGATATCCCTATTCCAATGCCTTATCCGGAATTGATCTGCTCTGGACAGAGGAAAATATTGACAGGCTGTTCGCTGAAGGACCCGATCTTTTTACTCCCGGGTCAAAAATGCCGTTGCAGCGCATGCCCGACCCGCAAGATCGCGCTGAGTTGATCGCTTATCTGAAGCGTATTTCCAGTCCGGACTAGCCCGGCATAAAAAAATCGGACCGCCTTTGGGGCGACCCGATTTAAAACATGCAAAAACGAGGAATGTATTCTTCAGCCGGTATCCGCGATTAGCAAGGCCAGCCGGTCCCGCAGGTTATCGATCAGCCCTGAGACTCCAACTTTCTGGATGACGGACTCGAACTCCTTGCGTTGCGTGCCGATCATGCTGGCGCCCTCGATCGAGACGTCGATTATCTTGTACTCGTCGCCGAATTTGCGCACGCGCCAGTCGGCGTTGATTGGCGGTTGCCCGTCGGTGCGGATGACCCGGGTGGAAACTATGACGTCTTTATAACGGGAATCTGTCTCCATGCTCTTGACGACTTCAAGCGTTTGGCCATTGTACCCGCCCAATCTGCCGGCGTAGGTTTTCAGCAGCCATTCGGAAAATAATTCCTGATATTCGCGCTGTTGATCCTCGTTCATCTTCTGCCAGTAACGGCCGACCACGAATTTTCCGATCGTCTCGAGGGCAAAGCCCTTGCGAACGATTCTGCGGAATTCCTGTTCGCGTTGTTCTTTTGTGTATTCGCCCTTTTTTATCATCGTGATCCCGTTTTCGGTGAGATCACGCATGAATGCTTCCGCTTCCTCCCCAGGCGCGGCTGCATTGGCCGATGGCGCAACGATCATGGCCAGGATCGCAAAAGCGAAACTCGCAACAACCCGCAGCAACCACTGGCGATGTATTACACCCATTACCATCGCTATTTCCTGTTCTCCAATTGACTCTATGAACTCGGTTCCAGCTAATGATGTATTATATCAAACCACAAAACATGAACATAACCTTAAACACAGGTTAAGATAAAAATACGCATAAAATTATATGTAATTTACGACGTACGGCGGAGGTCAAATTGAACCCGAATACCGAGAATAAAACATTGGAAGCACTGCTACGGCAGGCAATGCCGGTTCTGATGACTCGGCTTCAAATTTCCGTGAGCGGAACCGGATTGGTCATCGTCGACGAGGTGAATGGCTTTGCGTCGGTCGGGTGCGGCAATTTGGCGCCGCCGGTCGACAATCCACAAGTCACCCAAATGGTGTCGGAAACAGACCGGCTGGCAAGGGAGTTTCAGGCCCGGGGCTGGCCAATCCTGGCCTTCCTCGACACCCATGAGGTGGGGAAACCGGAACCCCCTTATCCGCCCCATTGCGAGAAAGGTACCGGTGAAGAAGAACTGGTGCCGGAACTGAAATGGCTGGAGGAGGAACGAGCGGCAACCTTGCTGCGGAAGGATTGCATCAACGGGTTTGTCGGCGCTTTCAGGCCGGATGGTGGCAATGGCTTGATCGACTGGGTCAATGAAAACAGCCTCGAAAGGTTGCTGGTGGTTGGAATTTGCACCGACATATGCGTGATGGATTTTGTTCTGACCACGCTTTCGGCGCGCAATCATGGCATGATGCCAACGCTGAAAGATATCGCCGTTTATGCGACGGGCTGTTCTACATATGATTTGCCGCTGGAAACCGCGAGGGGGTTGGGACTGCCCGAAACAGCCGCCCATCCGCAGGACGCAACACATTATATGGGGCTATACTTCATGGCTTCGCGGGGAGCCGAACTGGTTGACGGCGTGACGGTCTCGTAAGGCTGCGCTGCCGTGTAACAAGGGGGAATCCGATGTCTGTACTCATGGGACAGATGATGGAGCGTCCGCTCCTGATCTCATCGATCATCGATTACGCGGCGGCGGTTTATGGTGATATCCCGATCGTCTCGCGGGATGCCGCCGGGCTGACGCACCGATATAGCTATCGCGATGCATCTGTCCGTATCGCGCGCCTGGCCCATGCGCTGACGGGCATGGGCGTGAAACCCGGCGATCGTATCGCGACGGTTGCCTGGAACGGCTATCGTCATTTTGAACTCTACTATGCAATTTCGGGGATCGGCGCGGTTTGCCATACGGTCAATCCGCGGCTGTTTCGCGACCAACTCGTCCATATCTTCAATCATGCCGAGGACCGGCTGATTTTCGTCGACCCGTCTTTACTGCCGCTGGTGGAAGGGTTGGCGCCTGACCTGAGCTCGGTTGAGTCGGTGATCGTCATGTCGGATGCGGCGGACATGCCAGAGTCCGCTCTCGGCAATATCCTTTGTTACGAAAAGCTCTTGGAAGGGCAGCCTGAGAGCATCGACTGGCCGTCTCTTGACGAGAGGGCGGCGGCTGCTCTCTGCTATACCTCGGGCACGACCGCAAACCCGAAGGGGGCGCTCTACAGCCATCGTTCGACGGTCCTGCACGCGTTAGGCAGTGTCGTTGGGCAGGATGGCTGGTTGCGGCCGGGACAGGTCTTCATGCCGGTGGTGCCGATGTTCCATGTTTGCGCCTGGGGCTATCCCTATGCCTGTCCGCTTTCGGGAACGGCGATGGTCATGCCCGGGCCGCGGCTCGACGGCGCCAGCCTCCACGACCTGATCGAGGGGGAAGGCGTAACCCTGTCGGCCGGCGTGCCCACGCTCTGGTATGGGCTAATGGAGCATCTGCGCAAGACGGGCGGAACACTTACCAAACTCAAGGCGCTTGTTTGCGGTGGCGCCGCGCCGTCGCTGGCGTTGATCCAGGAAATCGAATCCCATGGCGTGGAGTTCCTGCATGGATGGGGACTCACTGAAACCAGCCCGATTGTCACGACCTGCCTGAATTCGACCTTGCCTGAAAATCTCACTCCGGAGGAACGGCAACGCTATAAGCTCAAACAGGGGCGCCCACTCTATGGGATCGATGTGAAGCTGGCTGGCGAGGGTGGGAAGACCGTGCCTCATGACGGTGAAAGCGCCGGCGAAATACTGCTGCGCGGCAATACGGTAATCAGCGGATATTATCGGGATGCCGAGGCAAGCGAGGCTTCTTTCGATGAAGACGGCTGGTTCCGTACCGGCGATATTGGAACACTGAATGCCGCGGGGACGCTGCAACTTACCGATCGCGCCAAGGATCTGATCAAGTCCGGCGGCGAATGGATTAGCTCGATTGATCTGGAGAGCGCGGTGCTCGGGCATCCTGGGGTGGCCGCGGCCGCCGCCATCGCCATTCCGCATCCGAAATGGGACGAGCGGCCCTTGCTGGTCGTGGTTCCCGTGGAAGGCCAGGACGTGGATAAGGGCAGTATCCTTGACTATCTGCGCGGTGCGGTCGCCAGCTTCTGGGTGCCCGACGATATTGCCTTCGTTGATGAAATGCCGCTGACGGCGACCGGAAAAATTTCGAAACGGCAATTGCGGCAGCGTTTCGAGGGATACAAGCTGCCCACCGCATGATTGTCGGGCCTTGCATCGAACAGCGTGCTGGGGGATAAGGCGGCACCGATAAACAGCCTCGCGGAGCAATCATCCATGCGCCTTGCCGAACGGTTCGACTGGGGATCGCGCACCTATGTTATGGGCATCCTGAATGTGACACCCGATTCATTTTCGGGCGACGGTCTGCGCGTGGATGCCGGCGGGGCGCTTGATCGCGCCATGGCCCAGGCCCGCGATTTTGTCGATGCGGGCGCCGATATTCTCGATGTCGGCGGTGAAAGCACCCGGCCGGGCGCCGCGCCCGTGGGCGCGGAGGAGGAAAAGGAACGCGTCCTGCCGGTGATTGCGGCGCTGGCGGTGGAATTTCCCGACCTCACCATATCGATAGATACCTTCAAGTCCGATGTTGCCGCCGCCGCGCTGGATGCCGGCGCGCATATTATCAACGACGTCTGGGGCCTGAGGGCCGATCCCGCGATTGGCGCCATGGCGGCGGAGCGCGGCGCCCCCGTGATCCTGATGCATAACCGTAGCCGCCCCAACGACGTGATTGTCGACCGGTTGGGCGGCAGCTATCTGGGGGCCAGTTACGACGACTTGCTGGCCGATGTGGGCCGCGAGATGGAAGCGCTGGCCGAGGGTGCATTGGCCGCCGGCGTGGCGCGCGATCAGATTATCCTCGATCCGGGTATCGGTTTCGGCAAGACCATCCAGCAGAACATGGCATTGATCAACCATATGGATCGCTTCAAGTCGCTCGGCTATCCGATCCTCTCCGGGCCCAGCCGAAAATCGTTCATCGGCCGGGTGCTTGATCTGCCGCCCGACCAGCGCATAGAGGGCACCGCGGCGACGGTGGCGCTCTCGATCGTCAGGGGGGCAGATATCATCCGGGTGCACGATACCCGAATGATGGTGCGGGTGGCTCGCATGATGGACGCCATGCTGCGCGCCGATCCCGCGGGAGACGACGCATGACGATGATTCATCTAGCGTTGGGCGGTAATCTGGGGGACCGCCTGGCGAACCTGGAAGCTGCCATCGACGCGCTGGCGCCGGAAATTACGGTGTTGGAACGTTCGCCAATCTATGAAACCGACCCAAAATACGTGACCGACCAGCCCCGTTTTCTGAACATGGCGCTGTCGGCCGAGACGAATCTGGATGCATCGTCGTTGCTGTTATTTCTGAAAAGCATAGAGAAAAAACTGGGCCGC
>JAOUMF010000229.1 GCA_029881615.1 Alphaproteobacteria bacterium
CCGAGCTGGAAAACCTGCTGCGGGCGCAGTTGATCGAACGGACGAAACGCCGCGTCAGGGTGACGCCGCTGGGCGAGGAAATTGCCGAAAAGGCGCGTGGACTGTTGGATATGGCGACCGATATCGCCGAAACCGCGCAGGCGGCCGAGGCGCCGCTTAGCGGCCGTTTCCGCATGGGCGTGATCCCGACAATCGGGCCCTATGTATTGCCGCGCGTGCTGGCCCGGTTGCGCAATGCCTATCCCGATATCAGGCTCTATCTGCGCGAGGGTCAGACCAAATCGCTGATCGATCGGCTCGGCCGGGGCGAGCTGGAAGCCGCCCTGATTGCATTGCCCTACGATATCGGCGAACTGGAAAAGTTGCCGCTAGGGCCGGACCCGTTATGGGTCGTGTTGCCGCTGGATCATCCCCTGACAGCATCGAAGACGGTGTCGCCCGACGATCTGGCCGGCGAGGAGATGTTGCTGCTGGAAGACGGCCATTGCCTGCGCGATCATGCGCTGGCCGCCTGCAGCCTGAAGGGTCCGCGTGGGACAAGCGGCTTTGAATCCACCAGCCTTTATACGCTGGTTGAAATGGTCGCGAACGGCCTGGGTGTCACCTTCGTGCCGGAAATCGCGATCACGGCGGGTCTCTTGAAGGGATCGGCAGTGGAGGCGCGGCCGCTACCCGCTGACAGTTCGCCCCGCGAACTCGCCCTGGTATGGCGTAAATCATACCGCCGCGAAGCCGACCTGGCCGCGCTCGCCACCTATATGCGCGGCCAGTTGGCGACGTTGCGGGTCGGACGCCCGGCGCGATAGGGAGAAGCCGCCGGCCTCTCCCTCGCTGAAATGGACGGTGCTTAGGGGATGATACCCCAGAACCCGCCCTGTATCCGTTCGCCGGTGCCGTTCTCGACGACGACCGCGCCGGCGGTCTGTTCCGCCGCCGGGCCGTAAAAAGCGCCCTCGATCGATCCCGTGTAGGTGCTGTCGGTCGTGCCGCCCACCAAAGTAAGGGAACCTGTCATCGCGCCGTTATAACTGTTGCCGGAGATGGTTACCGACGTACTGTCCAGCGTATAGTTGGCCAGTGTTCCGGTGTAATCGATAACCGTGCCGGCGCTTGAGAAGGTGAATATGCCCGCCCCGAAGTCGGCTGTCATCGACACCGAATTATCCACGGTATACCCCAAGGCGGCCGTGGACGTGCCTTCGAAATAGCCTGTGTAGGTCGCTGACCCCGGCAGGTTGGCGACCGGTGTATTTAGCCCGGTATGGAAGAACAACTGGTTCGTGCCGCTGGTGGTGGATGCGGATACGTTGCCGAAGGTGCCATATTGCGCGACGGTGGAGCCGGCGTCGAATATGTGCATTTCCATGCAGGGGGCAGGACCGCAGGAGCCATAATTGCCGTAAACCATGGGCCCGGTCAGGATCTGATCGACGCCATCGACCGTGATCGTCCAGGTGTCGTTTACCGTATCGTAGACGGCGGTCGTGCCAAAGGTGGCGGCTGTGCCCGAGGCAGTGACGGTCGCGCCATCGAATATGAACTGCCAGTATCCGCCGTCGGCAAGATAATCTTTCAGGGTTTTGGTCAGGCCGGTCTCGTTCTCGGTCGGCATGGTCCACGGATCGGTTGATGTGCCGGTACCGGTCACGCCGACCGCGCCGATATCGCCACTACCACCGCTGCTACCACCGCTGCTACCACCGGTGGTCGTACTGCCGCTACCTCCGCCGCCTCCGCTACAGGCACCCAGTGCCAGCGCGGTTAACAGGAAAATGACTTTATGCGATGTTGCGTGGGATGTTTGTTTCATGGTTGAATCTCATTGAATTATTTAAATAAATTAATTGAGTCTGAGTCGGATTGGCGCGGCCGTTTCCATGCGGAAAGCCGCATGTCGAGCATGCTCCGTAATGGGCGGCGTATGAACTTGTTTATGTGATTGCACGCACCTTCCGGCCGAAACCGAATTTCGAATTATTTTGTTGTTTTGATTTCAAATCCTAACACATGGGAGGCTGCATTCAAATCTTTACGGCTGCATATGCGTGACGTTAAATTTTCGTTATCCGGATCTGTTGTAATAAAAGTGATCCGGAGGTTGCGCATGCCATGAGAATTTTGTCGATAATCTGTCTTGTCCTGGTCTTCGCCGTTCCGGTGGGGGCCGCGACCGTCGAGGAGTCGGTTCGGTTTGTTTCCTCGTCCCCCGATTATGTCGAGCTGGGCCCCACGGACGGGGTGGCGGTCGATCTGCGTTATGCCACGGTGAACAATTTCACCGGCCAGAACCTGTATGGGGAATTCGATAGCGCCTTCCTGCATGGAATTGCCGCGGCAAAACTTCGGGATGCGGTTGCGCGCCTGCGGCGGATTAATCCGGAATACCAGCTGGTCATATTCGACGCCCTGCGGCCGCGTTCCGTGCAGTGGCAACTCTGGGAAAAGGTCGTGGGAACCGACCAGCAGAAATATGTGGCGAACCCGAAAGGCGGCTCCATTCATAATTACGGGTTCGCGGTGGATATTTCGATCCTGGACGGGGCTGGGCGGGAGCTGGACATGGGTACGCCCTTCGACGATTTCACGCCCCTGGCCCAGCCGCGATATGAGGAAAAATTTCTGAAGGAAGGCCGTCTCACCGAAGCCCAGATCGCCAACCGGCGGCTGTTGCGGCGGGTCATGGAAGAGGCCGGCTTCAGTTCGTTGCGCCTTGAATGGTGGCATTTCAACGCCTTGCCTCGTGCCGAGGTAAAGGCGAACTACAAGATTATCGAGTGACGGGAGATTGGATATGAAGTGGTTGTTGGCGCCGATCGTGGCGATATGTGCGTTTCAGGCGCCGGCGTCGCTTGCCGCCGATGCATGGCTTTCGATGGTCTATACCAACGCGCTGCACGAGGAATTGCCCTTTGAGCTTTTTTCGAAGGGGAAATGGAGCCCTGACCCCAAGGCCCGTTTTGTAAAGCTGCATCTCTATCTCGACGAGCCCGTCATGACGAAGTCGATGGAGGTTGACGATTGCGGATCGAATATTGACCCCAATATAGCGGTCTTTTTCAACTTCGATCAGCAGGTCGTGCGCCAGGAGGCTGGAATAGAGAGCTATAATTCGGAAAGACTGGCCCATCCCCGGCGTGAGGGCGGCTTGCTGGTGGTCGATGGATTCGAAGAGAACATCGAAGCACGCTCCATTACCGTTAATTTCGAAAACAATTCCGGCTTCACGATCTGTGGCATCACCCTTAAGGACCCGGAAGGGAAACCCTACAGGATCAGGACCGCGGCGCTGGTTGGCGGGACGGTGAAGTCTTCGAGCATCCTGGCCCCGCTGACCGCCTATGACCCGGTCTTCCTGTTCGATTCCCGTTTCGAATATGGCTGGGCCTCGAACAAGAAGGCGCATGATGTCAGTCTCGACTTCAAATTCGACGAGATTCGGCGCGTTGAAAAGATTCGTATCTGGAATGGATATCAGCGGTCGGTTACCCATTGCACGGCGAATAGCCGGGCGCGGAAGATCAGGATAACCGGTGACGGGAATTACAGCGCTGAAATCGAGGTCGCGGATGTCCTCGGCTCGCAGGTGATCGCGCTGCCGAAGCCGTTCGAGGGAAGGAATCTGCGCTTCCATATCGTCGATTCATATGCCGGGAAATCCTACAAGGATCTGGTCATCAGCGAGCTTCGGTTCTTCGATGGCGGGGAATGGTTCCTGCTCGATCCCTCGCGTCAACTTAAAAGCGCCATCGCCGCCAACCGGGCCGAATTCGCGACGGCCGGCACGGTGGCTTTGCTGAACGATTCATTCGGGGGCAGGGAAAGCCGGACGGCGACAGTCGAGGCAACGGCGGAATACGCGGCCTTTGATGTTATGTTGAATATGGCCGTTGCGATCCGGCTGCGGGCCGATGGCAGTTTTTATCTGTCGGGAAACGTGGAGGAGTCCTATGAGCAAGATGCGGGGGATTCGCATGACTTCTTTGCGCTGGGGAACTATGCGATCAAGAAGGCCAGCGCGGACGGGGGCATAAGGCTCAGGCTTTTCGGTTTGTATTACGAGTCGAGCAGTTACAGCGACTGCAATGGCTGTGGCCGCGACTGCAACAAGAACGACCTGCCCGATGGCGTGGCCCTTCAAAAGATTTTCCAGGAATATGTGACCATCAAACCCGCCGCTGACGGCGGCTTCGAGGTGGTGAATGAAAGTGGCGGGAAGAAACTGCCCTTTGAGAAAATTACCGCGAAGAGGCTGGGAACTGCCCAATGAGAATATTTTTTCTCGCGGTATTTCTGCTGTTGCCGCTGCCGGCCCTGGCCGATGCACCGGTGACGGTGGATATCCGTTGGGAATATCATAAATTCGGTGCGAAGGTCGAACTGTACGAGGTCGATGATCGGCCGCGGTTGTGGGAGACGAAAAGCGTCAAGAGCCTGACCGAGGCGCCCGTGACGGACCCGATCGAGGGTTCATCCATCAGGCTGAATGCGGGGCGGAAAAAGCGTTTCGCCCTGGTTGTCAGGAACGAAACCACCGAGCCGCTTTACTTCTTCGCCGCCCCGCATGTCATAAACCCGGCGGAACATTCCCTGGGTTTCAAATTCAAATGCCTCTGCATCAACCATGCCTTCGCGATCGGGCCGGGCGAGGTCTGGTACCGCATCGTGGAATTCTGGTTGTCGAAGAACTTCGTGGGCGACAGGTTGACTGTTACCCATTCGATTATCAATGTCGACAAGGCCCGCGCTGAAGCCTTTGCGCTGAAGCCCAAACCGTCTGATTTCTAACCAGTGGCGGTGAATTTCCCGTCGGGAATTTTCGTCAGTCGCCGTCGAAGCGGCCGGTGCATCAGGGGCGGGGCGGGATATCGACCGCCGCCGCCCCTTTCTTATTACTTGC
>JAOUMF010000230.1 GCA_029881615.1 Alphaproteobacteria bacterium
AGATATAAATCCACCCGCGAGGTCATTTATTGGCCCGCCAAACGTTCCCGCATGGGGCCTTCATTACCGTATTCCCGAAGGTGCGCCATACTATCGACCAGGACCCTGTTGCCGTCGGTAGATACTCCCTGCGTCCGCAGGCGCGCAAAAGCCCGGGACAAACTTTCCGGTTTCATGCCGAGACGATAGGCAATAAGCGATTTATCGTAAGGCAACACTATAACCGCCGATCCTTCAACGCTGGGGGCCAAGGACACCAGAAATTGGGCCAGGCGCTGCGCGCTCGACCTGGTTTGCAGCTGTTCGACCTGATTCACCAGGGAATGCAAATGGCGCGACATGGCGCCCAACATTTGAAAGGCCAGATCCGGAAATTTATTTAGTTGCTCCCGAAAAACCTTGGCGTGAACCGCGACCAGACGGCTATCTTCAACCGCCTGTGCTGCCGCCGGATAATGTCCGCCAATGAACATCGCGGCCTCTCCAAAGGTTTCTCCCGCCGTGAACACGCCAAAAACCGCTTCATCGCCCGATAGCGATGGTCGAAACACCTTCACCCATCCATCCAGCACGATATAGAAGGAAGACGCGTCGTCTCCCTGTTCAAAAATCATATGATTCTTTGCATGCAGCCGCGGCACCGAGCCCTGCAACAACTGAAGCATGGATTCAGGGCTCAAGCCGGCAAACAGGCGGGTCCTCTGAACAGTTCTAAGATCTTTTACATCCATTTTTCTCTCACAGGCAGAATCCCGACCAGCGAAGATAAGTAAACTTCAATTCAGCAAGCCTCCCGACTGCCACAGGGACGATAATACGGGGCTGTCTCCCTAAGGGTCAACGTCCCATTGAGCGCGACCACGACCCTCTTCCTTATTGACACATGTCAAGGGCAGCAATCGGATCATCGCCTAGTTTCGTTCGTACTCTGCCGCGGGTTTACCTGCCGAATCAGAAAGCAGTGGCGATTTCGCCATATTTTGACTCGGCGTCACCGCCCGCACGGAAGCCAACAAAGCACGGGAGAACGGTGCAATGAGAGAAAAAATGATAAATTCTGCCCCCGAAACCGGAGGGGGCTCGGGCGGGGGCGCCGACGAGCCCGTCCCCTTTATGCAGCGATTTCTGGATAACCATTTTCTTCTGCTCGCCCTTGGTGTCGCTGTCCCATCCGTCCTTTATGTGGTGTGGGGCATCATCGAAGTCGCCAACATTCCGCTAGCGCAGTAACGGGAGAAAAATGACATGGCAATATTTCCCCCTGAAGACCGCCTGTGGTGGAAACAACCACTGCATTGGCAGGAACTTACATGGCTGGCCGTCTGTCTTGTCTGGGCGCTCACGATGTTCTTCACCATGATCGTATGGCATTCGATCGGTGACCAGAATCTGTCGAACGAAGCCTACCAGATCAGCCCCGACAAGTTTGCCGAACGGACTGAAGCAATGGTCGAAAAATACCAGGTCCGTGAAGAGGGCGACTCCGGCATACCGGTTGTCCGTCCGCCGGCAGAATCCGAGGTCTACATGCTTGCCCGGACATATCAGTGGTGGCCGGTGCTTGAGCTGGAAAAAGGCAAGTCCTACCGCCTGCATCTGTCATCGATGGATTTGCAGCACGGCTTTTCGCTCCAGCCGACCAACATCAACGTCCAGGTTCATCCCGGCTACGAGCTGGTCATGACCGTGACGCCCAACGAAACGGGCGAATTCGGCGTTATCTGTAACGAATTCTGCGGGATCGGGCACCATACCATGGTCGGCCGTATCCACGTGGTTGAATAGAGGGGGTACGGAATATGGCAGATTCCACTGCAGTTTCCGCGAATTTCAGAACCTGTCCGGACACCGGACTTCCGGTTCATCTCCCGGCCCAGAACCTGATCAAGGCCAACGCCGTGTTTGCGGTGGTGTTCCTGTTGATCGGAGGTATTCAGGGGCTGATGGTAGCGTTAACCCGCTGGCCGGCGGTACAGTTGCTACCCGATGACTGGTTCTACCTGGTCCTGACCGGGCACGGGCTTAACGTGCTGCTGTTCTGGATCATTTTCTTTGAGGTCGCGGTTCTCTATTTCGCATCCGCCATTTTGCTGAAATGTCGGCTAGCGACTCCAAAGTTGGGGTGGGTTGCCTTCGCCCTGATGCTGGTTGGGGCGATCCTCGCCAATATCGCCGTCATGCAGGGCGATTCCACCGTGATGTTCACGTCCTACGTACCGATGCGGGCTGAGCCACATTTCTATCTGGGCATCATCCTCTTCGCCGTGGGCGCGCTGATCGCATGTTTTATCTTCTTTGGCACACTGGTCATCGCCAAGGACGAGAAAACCTATGAGGGATCGATTCCGCTGGTGACCTTCGGCGCCATGACGGCGGCGATCATCGCGGTTTTCACAATCGCATCGGGCGCGATCATCCTGATCCCGACCATGCTGTGGTCCATGGGCCTGATCGGGGACATCGACCCGATAATGTACAAGGTCATCTGGTGGGCGATGGGGCATTCATCGCAGCAAATCAACGTATCCGCCCATGTTGCCGTCTGGTACTGCATCGCGGCGATGCTGCTGGGTGCCAAACCGCTGTCCGAAAAAGTCAGCCGCCTGGCCTTCCTGATGTATATCCTGTTCCTGCAACTCGCCTCGGCGCATCACCTTCTGGTGGAGCCGGGTATCAGTTCGGAATGGAAAATCTTCAACACATCCTACGCCCTCTACCTCGCGGTGGTCGGTAGCATGATCCACGGGCTGAGTGTTCCCGGCGCGGTCGAGGCGGCACAACGCCGTCGTGGCTTCACCCAGGGATATTTCGGTTGGCTGCGCAAGGCGCCCTGGGGCAACCCGGCCTTCGCCGCGATGTTTACCTCCCTGGTCTATTTCGGCTTCCTGGGCGGCATCTCTGGCGTGGTCATGGGCACCGAACAGTTGAACCTGATCATGCATAACACCCTGTATGTGCCGGGGCATTTCCATGCCACGGTGGTCGCGGGAACGACATTGGCGTTCATGGGCATAACCTATCTCGTGGTGCCGCTGATCTTCCGCAAGGAGATCAGGTTCCCGACGCTCGCCAAATGGCAACCATATTTGTTCGGTGTCGGCGTGGCCGGTATCTCGGTATTCATGATGGGTGCGGGAACGCTGGGCGTGTCACGACGTCATTGGGACAGCTACTTCACCGACGCAGCTGAAATGGGACTTTCCTTCAGCTATCCCGACACGGCATTTCTAATGATGTCATTGAACGGGCTGTCGGCCATATTGGCGGCTTTGGGTGGTGGCTTGTTCTGCGTAATCATCGTCGCCTCGGTGTTCTTCGGCAAAAAGCGCGAGGACAACGCAGCCGAAACCAACCCGATCATCGGGATCGGTGGTGGCGAGGCGGTTTCCAGTTACGGCAGCGAGGGAACACTCAAACTGCCGGGCACTATGACACTGGTCGCCATCTTCTTCACAGCCTTCTTCCTCTACTACTGGGTCAACTGGAAGTATCTCTCCGAGGTCTGGCCTCTGAGCTAACGTCTTCCAACAGAAGTATCAGGAGAAAACTATGCGGGCTACGGCCGGACTACTCTATACGGTGCTCAAACTGCGAATCGGCATAATGATCGCCGTATGCGCTCTGGCTGGGCTCGCTGTCACCCCGGGGGCGGCGCCCCCGGTATGGCAAATTGCAGTCCTCGGACTGGCCGTACTGCTATCCTCGGCCAGCGCCGGGGCCTTCAATCACTATGTGGAGCGCGATCTCGATGCCAAGATGGCGCGAACCCGCAACCGGCCCTTCGTTACCGGTCGCTTCCGGCCCGGTCCCCCCTGGCTTTGGGCCATCGGGGCAATGCTGGTTCTTTCGGTCGGGGGATCTGCGCTGATCCTGAACATTCCGGTCGCGCTCCACACCTTTCTCGGCGCCTTCGTCTATGGCGTCGTTTATACAGTATGGCTGAAACGGCGGACCGCCTGGAATATCGTTTGGGGTGGTCTCGCCGGCAGCTTCGCGGTGCTTGCCGGTGCATCGGCCATCAATCCGTCCCTGAGCGCCGAACCGATCTGGCTGGCGATAGTCCTGTTTTTGTGGACACCGCCTCATTTCTGGAGTCTCGCCATCGCCTTGCATGACGACTACAAGGCCGCGGGCGTGCCAATGCTGCCTGTCGTTGTTGGCGACGCTCTTGCAGCCAAAGTCATTCTGGTTCACACAATCGCTGTGGTCGCCACATCAATCGTGCCTGTCTTCTATGGGCTGGGATGGATATATCTGACCGCTGCGCTGACCGGGGGCGTCTGGTTTATCTACCGAAGCATTCAACTGGTAAAGGCACCTTCCCGCAAAACCGCCATGGCCAATTTCTTCGCTTCTCTAATACAGTTGGGCCTGTTACTTGCCGCGGCTATACTTGACCCCTGGTTACTGGGCTGAGGAGACTCAATTTGAAAGCCTATCCGGTTATAGCCGCCGCGTTTCTGGCGTTGAACCTGATTGCGCTGCCCGCAAACGCGGATGAAGCCGAGTTTGACAATGAGGCGGCCCTGGCTGTCAGCCGGGCCGCAATCGGCCTTCAGCTTGCAGATTACAATTTCAGAGACAGCGAAAACAGACTAGTCAAACTTTCTGACTTCAAGGGCAAGCCGGTCATAATCAACATGATTTATACCTCATGCTCCCACTACTGCCCTGTTATCACCCGTTCGCTGGCTGACGGCGTGGATGTTGCAATCGACGCACTGGGGGACGACAGTTTTACAGTTCTAACCATCGGTTTCGATGTACGAAATGATAAACCTTCGCGCATGCGGGCATACGGGCGGGCGCAGGGCATTAGTTTTCCAAACTGGCATTTTCTCGCCGCTGATTCCGAAACCATTCTCGCGCTGAGCGCCCAGACCGGATTCATTT
>JAOUMF010000231.1 GCA_029881615.1 Alphaproteobacteria bacterium
CAAAAGATGCAGGTAATCGCTAGGTTTGGCGGGGCGGCGCGAATGCGGGTTCTTTGTCTGGTCTGCCGTCATCCACAGCATCAGCACAGGGATGGCCAGGAAAGGCCGATAGAACGCGGTCGCCATTGGCCCCAGTTCGCTCAACCGCACAAAAATCGGCGAGGCGCCGATCAGTACCGCTCCCAGGAATAGCGCCACCATCGCCGATCCGTCGGCTCGCGCGGCATCCGTTTGTTTGGTGCGGTCCGTCATGTCCGGCCTGTGGCGGTTGTAAAATGTTCGCAGGGGTTTCTTAGCCGTTGACCTGTGCGGGCGCAATGTAACAGCGTTATGTCTCGGTTACTTCCCGTTAGATAATTTTCGGTTATTATGTCGCGATGACAGAAGAAATTTCCGGCCAAGGGCTTTTTTCGCCCGGCGACCCGCCATCATTTTCGATCCTGAACCCGGACGGCGCGGCGCCGGCCGTGTTGTTGTGTGATCATGCCAGTAACGCAATACCGGCGGCGCTGGGGGATCTTGGCCTGGATGAGGCGGCGCGAGGGCGCCATATCGCGTGGGACATCGGCGCGGCGGAAATTGCGCGCCATCTTGCGAAAAGCCTGGATGCGCCGGCTGTATTATCGGGATATTCGCGCCTTGTGGTGGATTGCAACCGGTCACATGACGACCCCACGGCGATGCGCCAGATCAGCGACGGAACCGTTGTGCCCGGCAATCGTGGCCTGGACGCGACAGATCATGCGCTGCGCGTGGACGGCTGCTTCTGGCCCTATCACCGGGCGGTTACCAAGGTGATTGACGATGTGGCGCGGCGAGGGGTGACGCCGGCGATCGTTTCCATCCACACCTGTACGCCTGTCATGAAGGATTTCAAACGGCCCTGGCATATCGGCGTGCTGTCCAGCCACGACCGTCGCATGGCGGATTTGCTGATAGCCGAACTGGCCCGGGATTCGACGGTTTGCGTCGGCGATAATCAGCCCTATTCGGGGCTGGACCCGCATGGCTATACGATCGAAACTCATGCCCTGCCGCAAGGCAGGCCGAATGTGCTGCTGGAAATCAGGCAGGATCTGGTGGATACCCGGCAGGGCGCGCGGCATTGGGCGGATCTGGTGGGCAAGGCGCTGGCCAGGGTTATGGCCCACCCTGAAATAGCCCGGGCCATTGGTACCGATGTCAGGGAGGCTTCATGAATTCGGATCGTCCCGCCGATTTTACCATCGGCATAGAGGAAGAATATCTGCTGGTCGATCCGGCTACCGGCGAAGTCGTCGATGATCCTCCGCAAGATATCCTGGCGGAATGCGCGGCCGGAATAGATGACGGTACGGGCAATGTAATGGCCGAATTCATGCGGGCGCAGGTAGAGGTCGGCACGGCGGTTTGCCGTTCCATCAAGGAAGTCCGCGAGAAACTGGCGAAATTGCGGCTCGCCGTCGCCGCCGCGGCGAACGCGCACGGGCTGGCGCCGGTCGCGGTGTCGACGCATCCGTCCGCCGAGTGGTCGTCCCTGCACCACACCGACAAGGAACGCTATAATCTGCTGGCCGAGGATATGCAGGCGGTTGCCCGCCGATTGTTGATCTGTGGCATGCATGTGCATGTGGGGGTCGAGGACGACGATCTGCGCATCGACCTGCTTGGCCAGGTCGCTTATTTCCTGCCCCATCTGCTGGCGCTCAGCACGTCGTCGCCGTTCTGGTGCGGCGATAATACAGGCTTGATGAGTTATCGGCTCAGCGTGTTCAACGAGCTGCCGCGTACCGGCCTGCCGGAAAAATTCGACAGTTACGGCGAATATATCCGCCATGTGCAGGTGCTGGTCGATGCCGGGGTGCTGAAGGACGGCTCCATGATCTGGTGGGATGTTCGGCCGCACACGACCTTTCCAACCCTGGAAAATCGCGTTGCCGATATCTGCACCAGTCTGGATGACGGCATAACCATCGCGGCGATGTATGCCTGCATTCTGTCGATGCTGATAAGGCTTCGGCGGTCGAATCAGCGCTGGCGTCATTATTCCAATATGCTGATCGCCGAAAATCGCTGGCGCGCCCAGCGCTATGGCTTCGAGAAGGGTCTGGTCGATTTCGGCCGGGGTGAAATCGTGCCCTATGCGGAATTGCTGGAGGAATTGCTGGAACTGATGCGCCCCGACGCCGAGCGGCTGGATTGTGTCGCCGAAATCGAACATGCGCGTGAGATCCTCGCCCGCGGCACCAGTGCCCATCGCCAGGTTGCGATCTATAAGGATGCGATCGCGGCCGGTGCCAGCCAGCCGGAGGCACTGAAACTGGTCGTTGACTGGCTTGTGGCGGAAACCGTCCGGGACCTTTGACATTATTCATGACAGAGGCCGATTGCGGATCGTTTCCTGTAACCCTTATTTCATCTATGAACAGCATTATTGGCGCTCATATTTTTCGACATAAAGGAACTCGGCGTGGCTGACGAAATCGGGCTTGATGTGGAATTCGCACAAGAGCTCTGCGATGTACTTTCAAGGGAGTTGGGATCGGTGGTCTCGTTCATGGGCGAGGGCGGTCGGATGGTCGCTTCCAGCGCCCGCGAGCGGATTGGCGATATTCACGACACTGCGGCCCTGGTCATGGCCGGCCGGATTGACGAGCGCGAGGTGACGAAGTGGCAGGCACTGCGTTCGTCAGGCATGCGCGAAGGTTATAACGTCGCGATTGAATTCGACGGCCGGCGGGTTGCGTGTCTTGGCGTTGCGGCGCGCGTATCGGTCGCGAAACGGCATGCCAGGCTGGCCCGGTTTTGCGTGCTGTCGCTGATGGGCGCGCGCCAGGCCGAGCAGAACAGGCAATCCGTCGCCGCCGAGGAGCGCGAACGCTGGGCCGCCGATATTCGCGCCATCGGCGACGAAGTCGATCGCGGCATTCGTGCCATTGCCAGTGAAATCGGGTCATCCGGCATGGAGCTGGCGGGGTTTTCGGAGCAGCTAGGTAGTAGCGCTGTTGCGCTGGACGCGCAGACCGAACGTGCCCGGGAATCGGCGGGGTCGGCGCGCGGCAGCATTGAAACCGCGGAAGCCTCTTCGGCGGCGCTTGAGATAGCCGCGCGCGAAATCGCGAAGCAGGTCGACCAGGCATCGGGTGTCGGCGAAAGGGCGGAAACCGATATCGAGAACGCCTTGGCGACGGTGTGGGAGCTCAGCGAGGCCTCGGGCCAGATCGGCGGGGTCGTCGGCCTGATCAACGAGATCGCGGGCCAGACCAACCTGTTGGCGCTGAATGCCACAATCGAGGCGGCGCGAGCGGGGGAGGCCGGCAAGGGGTTCGCCGTCGTCGCCCAGGAAGTCAAGAATCTGGCCAATCAGACCGCGAAGGCGACCGACGATATTTCCCACCAGATCGAGGATTTGCAACGCAGAATTTCCGATGCGACCAACGCAATTCAGGAACTGCGATCGCCGATCAAGGTGCTCACCGAAATGACAATCAGGGTAAAGGACGGCGCCGCGCATCAGAAGGCGGCCACCGAACAGATCGCCGAGGCCATCGGCGTCGCCGCCAGGGGGGCCGGCGACGCGGACGCCGCCATCGCCGCGGCCCGCGAAGCCTCCGCCGAGCATGGCCAGACGGCGCGCAATATTGCCGAGATTGCCGAAACCCTGTCCAACCGGGTCAACGACCTGACCACCCATGTCGATGCCCTGGGAGGGCGGTTGAAAACCTGATCGAACCTTTTCATTCCCGGCGGGGATGCTATTTATAGCCCCAGACAAACGCTATCAACCGGATGGGAAGAGAGACATGGACGACAAGACTCGTATCGAGCTGGAGGCGGCGGCTTATCGCGCGCTGGTTGGGCATTTGCGCGAGCGCACCGATGTGCAGAACATCGACCTGATGAACCTGGCCGGTTTCTGCCGCAACTGCCTTTCCAAATGGTACCGCGCCGCGGCCGAGGAAAAGGGCATCGAGATGAGCTACGACGACGCCCGCGAAATCGTCTACGGCATGACCTACGACGAGTGGAAGAACAAGTACCAGTCCGAGGCCTCGGCGGAGAAAATCGCCAAGTTCAACGAGGTCAATCCGGGTCACTGATATTTCAGGGCGCGGGCCGTAGCCGCATCCGCGTGCGCGGAAAACAACAAGGCCAGGGGCTGGCGCCTCTTGCGCGATACAGGGCGGCGGGATATCTTCGCCGCCCTTATTATATTCACCATTATCCGGGAGGATTTCATGGCCGACGTTGGAGGCATCGCGGGGGCGCAGCTTCGATCCTATATTGAACGGGTCGAGCGGCTCGAGGAAGAAAAAGCGGCGCTGGCCGCCGATATCCGCGAGGTGTTCGCCGAGGCCAAGGCCACCGGTTTCGAACCCAAGGTGATGCGCCAGATCATCAAGCTGCGCAAGCTGGAGCAGGCCGACCGACAGGAGCAGGAAGCCCTGCTGGAACTCTATCTGGCCGCCATCGGCATGGGCCCGGAGCCCGAGGGCATCGAGCCGCCAGTGGCCTGAATAAAAGCCTGTTCTTATCCTCCCGTCCGCGGCCCCGTAAATTCCGGGCGATACCGCCCGCGGTTGCCGGGTCGGGAGGCTGAAGGTTGTCGGACCTGGATCGCCTAATCCGGCAGGTTCAGGAAACGACTTGGGTGGATGTCCTCGATATTGTCGTTCCACCCTGTAACGGTGGCGCCGACCAGGTTTCGTGAGGCATGTTGGTAAAGCGGGACAACCGGAAACAGCTCCTTCGCCCGTTCATGGGCCCGATAGAAGTCGATCGCTCGCTCCGGCGGGTTGGTCTTCATGTTTGCCTGCGCCAGCAGCCTGTCGAACCGTTCATCGGCGAAAGCGCCGTAATTGAATCGTTCGTTCTTTGACTGCAACAGTTCCAGGACCGCCATCGGATCG
>JAOUMF010000232.1 GCA_029881615.1 Alphaproteobacteria bacterium
CGCCCGAGATCGGCTGGAAGGGCGTCACCGATTCGCCGGCCCACGGCATCACCCGAAACCCCTGGAATCTGGACCGCACGCCAGGCGGCAGCAGCGGCGGCGCGGCGGCGGCCTGCGCGCTGGGCATGGGGGCGCTGCATATCGGCACCGACGGCGGCGGATCGATCCGCATTCCTTGCGCCTTCACCGGCCTGTTCGGCATCAAGGCGAGCTTTGGACGGGTGCCTTCCTACCCTGCCAGCGCCTTCGGCACGGTCGCCCATATCGGGCCAATGGGACGTAGCGTGACGGACGCGGTGTCGATGCTGAACTGCCTGGCGCAGCCGGATGTGCGCGACTGGTATTCGCTGCCCTATGACGGGCGGGATTATCACGACGGGCTGGAAGACGGCATCAAGGGGCTGAAGGTCGCTTACAGCCCGACGCTGGGATACGCAAAGGTGGATCCCGAGATCGCCGCGCTGGTGCGCAAGGCGGTCGAGGAACTGGCCGGGCTGGGCGCGGAGGTCGAGGAAGTCGATCCCGGCTTCGACTGTCCGCGCGAGATGTTCCACAAGCTGTGGTTCCCGGCGGCGGCCTTCCGCACCCGGCATTTGAGCGACGAGCAGCGCAAACAGCTCGATCCCGGCCTGCAAGACGTCATCGAACAGTCGAAGGCCTGGGACATGACCGATTACTTGCAGGCCACACAGGAACGCGCGGCCCTTGGCATGCAAATGCGGAAGTTCCACCAAAAATACGACCTGCTGGTGACCCCCACCCTGCCCGTCCCGGCCTTCAAGGCGGGCGAGGAGTTGTCGGACCCCGGCCAGACCCGCTGGACCGACTGGGCCGACTTCACCTATCCCTTCAACCTGACCCAGCAACCCGCCGCCTCCATTCCTTGCGGTTTTACCGCGAACGGACTGCCGGCCGGTTTGCAGATCGTCGGGGCCATGCATGACGAGCCGACCGTGCTGCGGGCCGCGCGAGCCTATGAACGGCTCCATCCGCTGACCATGCCCATGGAGCCCCGCCATGGCTGACGAGATCGCCTATCTGAGCGTGCGCGAGCTTGGCGCGCGCTATGCCGCCAAGGCGCTGTCCCCGCGCGAAGTTCTGGCGGACGCGCTGGCCCGGATCGACAGATTCGAGGGCCGGGTCAACGCCTTCGCCTTCGTCGACCGTGACAGCGCGGAGGCCGCCGCGGCGGAATCGGAGGCGCGCTGGATGCGCGGCGAAGCGCTGGGCCCGCTGGATGGCATCCCCGCGACGGTCAAGGACATCATGTATGTTAAGGGCTGGACCACCACGTACGGCAGCCGGGTGCTGGCGTTGAAAGAGCCCGCTTCCGCGGACTCGCCGCCCGTCGCCCGGCTGCGCGAGGCCGGCGCCATCCTGCTGGGCATGACAAATACGCCGGAGATCGGCTGGAAGGGCCATACGGATTCGCCGGCCCACGGCATTACCCGCAATCCCTGGAACCTGGAGCGCACGCCGGGCGGCAGCAGCGGCGGTGCGGCGGTGGCGGCGGCGCTGGGCATCGCACCACTGAACATCGGCACCGATGGCGGCGGATCGATCCGCATTCCGGCTTCCTTCACCGGGCTATGCGGCATCAAGGCCAGTTCCGGCCGCGTGCCGGCCTGGCCGGCCAGCGCCTTCGGCAGCATGGCCCATACCGGGCCGATCACCCGCACGGTGGAGGACGGCGCGCTGATGCTGAACGCGCTGACCCGCCCCGACAGCCGCGACTGGCTGGCCCTGCCCCCGGACGGGGTGGATTATGCGACGGGCATGGAGGGCGGCATCAAGGGACTGCGCGTCGCCTACAGCCCGGCGCTGGGCTATCTGAAAGTGGACGACGACGTCGCCGCCCTGGTGCGCAAGGCGGCCGAGGGTTTCGCCGCGCTGGGCGCGCATGTTGAGGAAGTGGACCCCGGCTTCCCAGATCCCAGACGCGCCAGAGAGGTTCTGTGGTGGGCCGGCGCTGCCTACCGCACGCGCCACCTGACGGCGGAACAGCGCGGCCTGCTTGACCCCGGTCTGCGAAATGTGGTGGAGGAAAAGGCTTCGGCCCTGACCCTGACCGACTATATGGAGGCCATGCAGGCGCGGGCCGAACTGGGTATCGCCATGCGGCAATTCCACGACCGATACGACCTGCTGCTGACGCCGGCCACGCCCTTCGCCGCCTATCTGGCCGACCATGACGGCGTTGACGAAGCGACGAAGCAGCGCTGGACCGACCGGCCGTCCCTGACCTTCCCCTTCAACATGACCGGCCAGCCGGCCATATCCGTGCCTTGCGGCTTGACGCCGGACGGTCTGCCCGCCGGCCTGCAAATCGTGGGGCGGATATATGACGATGTCACGGTCATGCGTGCGGCGCGCGCCTGGGAACAGGCGCAGCCATGGGCAATGCCAAAATTGGCCTGAGGGAATTTACAGACCGAGACGAGTGAAAATTGCCTTGCCCAATTTGCCATGCAGCAGCCAGCCATAAATCGGCGTGGTCAACAGGGCGGGCACGACGCTGGTCATAACAAAAAGCACAGGGTCACGCCGGGCCCCAAATAGATCGAGAGCCATGTCGACCTCGTAGCAAATCAAGATAACCGCAATCATCACGGTGGCGTAACAGAAGGAAGAGATAACCCCCGCGATCACGCCTTCATAGCGCCCGCTCACGATGAACCCGACCATGAGACCGATCGCCAGGGTCACGCCGATCCCGCTTGCCACGGCGCAGAACAGCTGGGCCAGGACATTACCGCCCGGACTGACCAAAATCCCCCAGAAAACGAATGCCGCCGCCGCACCGGGCATGGTGAACAGCGCCGCCAATACCAGGGGGCGACCATAACGGCTTCGAACAAGGGCAGCTTTGCCTTGCATGCAACTTCCTTCTTGTTTGCCTGCCGCCTCATGACACCAATACTTTTGTATTGTTTTTATATTGTTAGTGTGAGGCAGGCATGCAGAGGTAACACGGAATACAACGGCCCCGCGCCCGTATTATTTCACGCATTAGTGTTATTTCTTTGATTGGCGGCGTGAACCGGCCGGATAGGCGCCCGATCAGTGCAGACCCCGGCGTCCGAACAGGGCTTTACGCGGCTTGTCCGTTTCATTTTCCGACGGGGTTCCGCGCTCGCCGTCCGCGGGCGGATCGCGATCGGGCGGCGACAAAGGTTCAGGCTGGGCTTGCGATGCGGGTGGGGCTTCGGGCGATGGCCGTCCGCTCGGCTCCGCCCGCTCCGAACCGGCCGTTTCCAGGGTCAATAGATACACCGGAACGCCGAGCGCGGTTCCCGTATCCCCATGGCGCACGCGAATGCGATCGGTTTCACCGACGCGCAGCACGCTACCGTCCTTGAACACCGGCCCCTTGGTCAGCAGATACTGAACGGCACCAAGCAATCGTTTCGCCATGATCGGCGGAGGCACCCGGACCGGCGTGAATTCAATCTCCCGGCCAAGGATGGCTTTCAGGCCTATGGTCCCCATGGCGATCATCCGTTCCGCCTCGGGCAGATCGGGATCGGCTGCGACCCAGTGGCGGAACCAGTTGGCCTTCGAATATTGCCCGGACAGAACCCTGGACGCCGATTCGGCGAATACAGGGGCCTTTGTAAAGGTCTCGCCCTCGTTCCAGACAACGCCAATCGCGGGCAGCAATTCGGCCAGCACCGCGCTTACCGCCGTCACGATCCGCGCACAGCTCAGGGCCGCGGCCCAGTCCTTTCCCAACGGTTCGACATGAACAATCACGCAGCCCTGATGCCCGACCAGATCCTGCTCAGCCCCAGGCCAACCGCTGCCGGCGCGCAACGCCGGCGCCACCATGTCGGGCCGCGACGGCCGGTTTACGAACATGATGCCGACTTCGTGCCCATCCATGTCGAACGCAACGCGCTCGCCAATGGCCGAGATATCGGGCTTCCGCCATCCGGACGTCACCTTCGCATGAAAGTCCGGGAACCGGGCCTTCAGGCATTCGTTGAACTGTTCCTCTTCCACCGAAGCCACCTGCTTGAGGGGAATATAGGTGGTGAATTTTTTCAGATCATCCCCCGAACCGGTCGCCAAGCCACCATCGGAAGGTGCCGTTTGCGCCTCGTGCAAGGGCCGGTCGCCGGCGCCCTGTTTCGGCGGAACCTTCTGGTCGATCTGTTCCAGGGTCAACTGAATCACCGGAATACCCGGACGCTGCCCCTGGGCCGCATAACGCACCCGAATAGCCTCGTCGTAACTCACGCCCAGCGTATCGCCATCGTTCAGCACGGGACCGTTGGTCAACAGATATTCGATGACCCCCAAGAGGCGGTGGGCAATGGTACCGGGCGGAAGCGCGGCCGGCAGGAATTCGATCTCCCTGCCGAAAAACGGCTCCAGACCGGTCGTCAGCACGGCTATTGTCGGTTCACCCCTGTCGGTCGGCGGCCCGTCCAGATACCAGAACTGAAACCAGTCGGCGGCCGAATATTTTCCGGCCAGCACCTGCCCGATGTTGCCGATGAACTCGCCGGGCTTGCTGACCGCCCACCCCGCGCTCCAGTAGACGCCGATAGTGGGCAGCATCGCGGCCAGCGTGGCGCTGACCACGGAAACATTTTGTGCGCAATTCAGCGCGCCGGTCCAATCCTTGCCGCCCGAACGCGCATGTATGATGACATGCGCGCGATGCGCCACCAGCGCCGCCTCGCCCCCCGGCCAGGTACGCGACGCCCTCGCCGCGATGGAAAGCGTGCCCGGCGGCATGGGCTGGTCGATAAACATGACGGTCATCATGCTGTCGCCCATGAAGAATATCATGGGCGCATCCGGCGCCCGCGGCTCACCGCCCGGGGCCAGCGATTTTATCCGCGATTGCAGCTGTGGGAATTGCTGGCCCATGC
>JAOUMF010000233.1 GCA_029881615.1 Alphaproteobacteria bacterium
CTTGCCGCCGTCCAGCGTCTGGCGGCAGTTGGCGCAAGCCGAGACCATCATTTGGGCGCCGGTATCCTCGACCTGTTTCATCTTGATTTCGAATACCTTATGGCGCAACGGCGTTGCCCGCTCGATGGCGGCCACGCCGCCGCCGCCGCCGCAACACCAGTTGGCGTTGCCGGTCGGCGACATTTCGCGGAAGTCCTGGGCGAAACCGTCCAGTACCTCGCGCGCCGCCTCCGTCGCGCCCCCGCGCCGTGAAATCTGGCAGGGGTCGTGATAGGTGATGGCGCCGTCCACGGGTTTCAGTTTCAGTTTTCCGTCGCGTTTCAACGCCGCCAGATATTCGGTGATGTGAAACACTTCGAAGGGCAGGGGACGGCCCAGCATCATTGCCCCGGTCCAGCGCAGCGCACCGTAAGCATGCCCGCATTCCGGAATCACGACGGTCTTCGCGCCGACCGATTCGGCGGCGTCGACGATGCGTTCGATCATCACCTTCGCCACGTCGGCCTTGCCCGACAGCACACCGAAATTGGTCGCCTCGTAGCCCTTGGTCGAGAACGTCCAGTCGATCCCGGCATGGTTGAACACCTTCGCCATGGCGACGATGGATAGCGGATATTTCATCGTCTCGATGGAGGAGATGGTGAGCAAAACGTCCGCTTTTTCCTTGTTCAGCGGAATATCCACCTCATGGTCGTCCGACAGCCAGTCGATCCGTTCTTCCAGTTTTTCCGGCGTCACGCCCAGCGGGCTGCCGACTTCCCTGGATTTTTCGGCGATGGCGAACAGATCTTCCGGGCCGATGCCGTTGGCCGCCATGGATTTGCGGGCCATCCCGACCAGCGCGGCGATATCGATGCCCATGGGACAGACCATCGAGCAGCGACCGCACATGGTGCAGGAATCGTAAATCAGTTCCTGCCAATCGTTGAGTTCCGCATCGTCCGGCTCTTTCGCCAATCCCAGCGCTTTTCGTACGCCCGCGAAAGGCGCCTTGCGTGACCGGTAGGCCCGGGCGAAGGGTTCCAGCTTCCATGTCGGGGTGTAACGCGGATCTTGCGTCACTTCAAAGAAATGGCAGGCTTCGGCGCATTCGCCGCAATGGACGCAGGACTGTAGCCAGATCGCGGCCTGGGTCCCTACCTGACCCATGAAATGGTCAATAACCTTTGTTGCCACATTGCTCATGGCACATACCCCCGCTTGCCGTAGGCCGCGCCCATGAAGTAGCGGCTAAAGATAAATGTGAACGCATGCATCAGGCGGCTGAACGGGAAATACAGCATCAGCAGTTCGACGCTGAGCATATGAATCGCGCGAAGCATATCGCTGGATTCGCCCAGTGCGAAGCAACCGGTCAGCATGGCCAGCATGGTCAGGCCGGTGCCGATATGGTCGTCCCGGTCCGAAATCTTCCTTGTGATCGGATCTGTCCAGCGCCGGATCCACATCAGGATCAGCCCGCCGAATGCGATCTCGGCGGCAACGATCAATCCCCAGCGCGGCATGGCCGTCCAGCTGAGCCCGGTCCATTTTTCGATGAAGGCGACATGCGCCGCGCCGAACAGCATTAGTGCGAACAGGCCGAAATGGAAAAGGTAACCGACGATCACATGATAGGCCGTACGACTGAAGAAACCGCCATGAGGCACCATATGCAGGAAGATCGCCTTGATGCCGCCGCCGACTGGCGATTTGCGTGGCTGGGCGCTGTCGTTCCTCACCCGCATCGCCAGGATGGAAAAGATGTTCCAGACCACGCCTACGGTGAACACCACGAGGGCGACATACCAGAGCGGGCCTTCCGTTAATTCAAGAAAAGTCATTTGCTGTCGCCCCTTTTACTCGCCGCCCGATTCGGCGGCCTTTTCGGCCATCACTTCCTCGTACCAGAGGTCGTGATGTTCCTTGGCCCAGTTGGCATCCACCGCGCCGGTGGTCATGCCTTCCACGGCGCCCTCGACGCCAAAGACACCAAGATAAATGTGACCCAGCCCGACCGCGATAAAGATAAGCGCCGAAATTGCATGGCTGATATGGGCCAATTGCTGGATGTATCGGTCTTCCATGAGTCCCGGGAAGTTGAGAAGAATACCGCTGAACGATAAAATCAACCCGAGGCTTATCGACATCCAGAACCAGTTCTTTTCGCCGAAGTTATAGAATCTGGAACTGGCGTGACCACCGAAGAACCCGCCCAATTTGGCCATCCATACGATGTCCACTCTGGAAATTATGTTGCCCTTCAAAAAAGTGAAAAACAGCACAATGAGGGATGCCATGAACAACGGACCGAACAGGTTATGGGCTTGCAGCGATGCGCTGGCCAGAATGGCGAACCCCTCTTTCCCGATCAGATAGGGCAGGCCGTAGCGGCCATAAAGCAGGGTAAGCCCGGTCAGCCCCAGCAAAATGAACAGTGCGGCGACGAACCAGTGTCCCACCCGCTGCATCTGGGTAAATCTTGGGATCAATATGCCGGATCGACCGCCTTCGATGCGGATGCGCCCGCGAATGGCGAAATAGAGGCAGATCAATACGATAACGCCAATCAGCAGCCAGCCGCCGATAGTCGAGATTGGCCCGTTGCGAATATTGCGCCAGTTTTCGCCTTCGGACTGGATCAGCACCGCGGCCTCGCGATCGGGAATGCTGATGGTGGCCGACTGGCCCGCGCGTACCGCGCGCCACAAGTCGGCGTCACTGGTGCTGCCCAGCGATTCGCCCGGCACTACGCCGGAGACAGGTCCGTCATCCGCCGTGAACGCAGGCGCCGGCAAGGTCATGGCGCCAAGTGTCAATGCGAGCAGAAGCAGAAAGGATCGAATAATCATGGGAATGTGAATCTCCCGGTTGGAAAGTCGCGGTCGTATTCCGCGACGACAGATTAAGAATTAGAAGTCTATGATGAACTTCTCCTTGAGCCAGATCAAGGGGCTGGCGGAATCTGCAAGACATGCATGCGGGTCGAATATCGTGTTTGCCGTTAACCCGGTTTTAGGGGGCTTGGGCGTTTTATGGCCCGGCGCGCTACGCGATAGCCGTACTCGGTTCGGAAGGCCCTGATGGAACAGGAAACCCTGCTGCAAGCCCCGGCGGAAGCCCGCATCGTCGAACTCGACGACGCAGGCGGTTCCGTGTCTTTCCGCCATGGCGATATCGCGATCGTCGGGGAGGAGGGCGTAATTCAGCGCATTCCGATCATCGAAATCGCCGGCATGGTTGCCAGAAGGCCGGGCATGTCCTGGTCGGGATCGGCGCTGGCGGCACTTTCGGAACGCGGTGCCGGCATCGTTGTTTGCGATGCCAACTACGGGTCGCGAATGCTGTCCTGGCCCATGTCGGGGCGCCGCTGGCCATCGCGCATACGGGCCCAGATGGCACTGGATGGCCCTTTTGGACGCTATCTGCTGCGCTGTCTGGCCAAGGCGCGCGACGACCAGCGCGAGATGGTGGTTGCGGCGATGGGCAGGGCGAATGCGCTCAAGGCCTTGCGGAAGTCGGGCAAATTGACCGTCGGGGCTAGCCGCGTGAGCCGCAACCGTAAACGCGACGATATCGAGGACAAAATACGCCGCCAATACTGGTCATGGCTGGCCGGCCGAAGCTTCCGGCGTAATCCGTCGAAGGCGGACGGCAATGCGGTGATCAATTTTGCCCGTACCATGTTGCGGATCGAGGCGACCCGTGCCGTGCACAAGGCCGCCTTGCATCCCTCGATCGGGCTGGGCGGAACTCAGCGCAAGGGAGGGCTGGTCGACGACCTGATGCTGCCCTATCTGCCGGTGGCCGATCTGGCGGCCGCGCTGCTTATTGCAACCGGTCAACACAGGATGGATGAAACCGCGCGCGTCGCCATTACCCGGCTGTTCACCGCGCCATTGCGGGGGCAGCGCGGCCTGATGCAGATTCGCACGGGGCTGGAGGAACTGGCCAAGTCGCTGGCCCATTGTTTCGAAACCGGCGAGGCCCGGCTGGATATCAATCTGCCCGTGATTCAAGACCCCAGCGCAATCTATGACCGGATGTTCGGGGGTGGAGATAATGCCTAGGCCGTTGGAAATCGGCTGACGGTTTCTTCAGGCCCGCCAGAAACTGGGCATCAACAGCACCAGGATGGTGAAGAGTTCCAGGCGCCCCAGCAGCATGCCAAAGGACAGCATCCATTTCGCGGCGATCGGCACCTCGGAAAAATTGCCCGCGGGGCCGATCATGTCGCCCAGTCCCGGTCCCACATTGGCGATTGCCGAGGCCGCGCCAGAGGTCGCGGTCAGGAAGTCCAGCCCGGTGAATCCCAGCCCGATGGCCAGTGCCGCCCAGCACAGGATGAACAGGAAGAAAAAGGCCATCACCGAGGCCAGTACCTGCTCGCTGATTGGCTTGCGGTTGTAATAGGGAATGAACACGCCGTTGGGCTGCAATAGCCGGCGAATCTGAATATTGGCCGCCGCGTAGAGCACCTGGAAGCGGAAGACCTTCAGCCCGCAGGTGGTCGATCCGGCGCAACCGCCAATGAACATCATGCAGAACAGGGCCGCCACCGCGAATCCGCCCCATAGTCCGAAATCCGTGGTGGCGTAGCCGGTGCCGGTGATGATCGACACCACGTTGAAGGCGGCGAGGCGTAACGCGGCCATCGCCTCCACGCCGTTCTTCATATGCAGGTAGAGCGTCATCACGGCAACCGCGATGCCGACGATGGTCAGGAACAGCCGCACCTGTTCGTCGCGCCACAGACTGCCCGGGCTGCCGCGCAATGCCCGCAGATACAGGACGAAGGGCAGGCTGCCGATCAACATGAAGATCACCGCGATGGTGTCGACCCAGGCGCTGCCGAAAAAGCCGATCGAGTTGTCGTGGGTGGAATAGCCGC
>JAOUMF010000234.1 GCA_029881615.1 Alphaproteobacteria bacterium
CGACGGCGGCACGGTCGATATCGGCTTCGGCTGCCTGTCGGGCATGTTCGAACGCAACGACGACGTGCTCTATGTCTGCTACGACAACGAAGCCTATATGAACACCGGCGTTCAGCGTTCGGGCCGCACCCCGCCGGCGGCGCGAACCGCGACGACACCGGCCATGGGGCCGACCAAGGGCAACGCCTTTGGCCAGGGCAAGAACGCGGCGCTGATCGCAATGGCTCACTTCATCCCCTATGTGGCCACCGCGAGCGTCGCCGACCTGCATGACCTGGAAGCCAAGGTGACCAAGGCCATGAGCATGTCGGGCGCGCGGTACATTCATGTGCATGTGCCCTGCCCGCTGGGTTGGGGGTCGAAGCCGTGCGACACCATTCAACTGGCGCGCCTGGCGGTCGAAACGGGTCTGTTTCCGCTGTTCGAGGCCGAACATGGCGAGATAACCGAGGTCACCCCGATCCGCCGCAGAATGCCGGTCGAGGCCTATCTGAAACCGCAGCGCCGCTTTGCCCACCTGTTCGGAGAAAAGGGTGACACCCACGCCCTCGCCGCCATCCAGCTGATGGCCGATCGCAATATCGAAAAGTTCGGCCTGGCCGATCAGGAAGCCGGATGAGGTAGGAACCATGCACAAGCCCTTCGCCATCACGCTCGATATCGGCACCAGCCTGGCCAACCATACCGGTTCATGGCGCAACGAACGGCCGGTCTATGTGGATCTGAAACCGCCCTGCAACCATGCCTGCCCGGCCGGCGAAAATGTCCAGGCCTGGCTATATCATGCCGAGGAAGGCAACTACGAGGCCGCCTGGCGACAGCTTGTGACGGACAACCCGTTCCCGGCGGTGGAGGGCCGCGTCTGTTATCACCCCTGCGAAGGCGCCTGCAACCGCGGCCAGCTGGACGAGGCGGTCAGCATCCATGCCGTCGAACGCTTCCTCGGCGACGAAGCGCTGAAGCAGGGCTGGAAGATCGAAGCCGGCGCGCCGACCGGCAAGCGCGTCCTGGTCGTCGGCGCGGGACCCAGCGGCCTTTCCGCGGCTTTTCATCTGCGGCGCATGGGGCATGATGTGACGATCCATGATGCCGGCCCCATGGCGGGCGGCATGATGCGGTTCGGCATTCCGAAATACCGCCTGCCCCGCGATATCCTGGATGGCGAGATCGCCCGCATCAAGGAAATGGGCGTCGCAATCGAGCTCAATTCCAAGGTCTCCGACATACCGGCCATGATGAAGGAAGGCGGTTTCGACGCGGCCTTCGTCGCGGTGGGCGCCCATCTGGCCAAGCGCACGGATATCCCCGCGCGCGAGGCCGGCAAGATCTTCGATGCCATCAGTGTCCTGCGCGACATGGAAACCGACGAGGAACCGCCCTTGCTGGGCCGCCGGGTGGTGGTCTATGGCGGCGGCAACACCGCGCTGGACATGGCGCGTACCGCCAAGCGGCTGGGCGCGAGCGAGACCCTGGTCGTCTACCGCCGCACCCGCGAACAGATGCCCGCCCACGATATCGAGCTGGAAGAAGCACTGGACGAGGGCATCATCCTGCACTGGCTGACCACCATCAAGCAGATCGACGGCACCACATTCACCGTCGAGAAGATGAAGGTCGACGAAAACGGCTGGCCCCAACCGACCGGCGAGTTCGAGACGCTGGAGGCCGATTCGCTGGTGCTGGCGCTGGGCCAGGCGGTCGATACCAGCTTCCTGCAAACCATCCCCGGCGTGGTGATTACCGACGACGGGGTGATCGATGTCGACGACACCATGATGACCGGCCATGCGGGCCTGTTCGCCGGCGGCGACATGGTGCCGGCCGAACGCACGGTCACAGTGGCCATCGGCCATGGCAAGAAGGCGGCCCGCAATATCGACGCCTGGCTGCGTGGCGAGACGTTCGTCCCGGCCATCAACGACAGGCTCGCCGACTACGATCGGCTGAACAGCTGGTACTACACGGACGCGGACAAGACCGTGCAACCCGCCTTGAACCTGATCCGGCGCCAGACGACCTTCGACGAAATCCACGGCGGACTGGACGAGACCAATGCGCTGTTCGAAGCCCGGCGCTGCCTGTCATGCGGCAATTGCTTCGAGTGCGACAATTGTTACGGCGTCTGCCCGGACAATGCCGTGATAAAGTTGGGTCCAAGCAAGCGTTTTGAGTTCAATTACGATTTCTGCAAGGGTTGTGGCGTATGCGCCGCCGAATGTCCCTGCGGGGCCATCGACATGGTGGCCGAGACCGTCTGAACGGCCGAGGATGACGGCCGGCGAGGAGGATAAAGCCATGAGAGTCGAGTTCGTATTTATTCCGCTGGATGGCGAGGAACCGGATCACGGCCTGGCATTCGAAATGCCGGGCATCCCGCAAAAGGGCGACCATGTAACCATCACCAGGCCTGGCCAGGCCGGCGCGGCAAGTTTCATCGTGCGCCGAATACACTGGACGCTGGATTATCCCGGTCCCGCAATGGCCCGCTGCGGCGCGCGGCCGGTTATCGGAACGACCACCGCGGCGATCGTCGAGTGCGAATTCGAACCCGGCCCCTTTTCGTTCGAGGAACATAAGCCCGCGCCGGCACACCCATAGCGCAAAACCATCGCCGTCACCGGGCCGCCATCCGGTTTCAGGCCGCCCGCCGCAAGGCCCGCCCCGGCCTGGCGCCCGTTATCCTGCCGCCGTCCAGCGCCACCGCGCCATTGACCATGACCATCTCTATGCCGGCGGCCGGTTGAGCCGGCGCTTCAAAGGTTCCGCGATCGATCACGCTGGCCGGATCGAAGAGGGTCAGATCGGCGAAGGCGCCCACGCGGATAACGCCGCGATCCTTCAGGCCGAATTTCTCGGCCGACAGGCCGGTCATCTTGTGCAGGGCGGTTTCCAGCGAAAACAGGCCGACATCGCGGGCATAATGACCCAGCACCCGGGCAAAAGCGCCCCAAAGGCGCGGGTGGGGATGGCGATCATGCGGCAGTCCGTCGGAACCGATCATGCTGTGCGGGTAGGATAGAATCCGCCGCACATCTTCCTCGTCCATGATGAAATAGATCGCGCCGCCGGGTTTCAGCCGCTGAAACGCCTCGGCCTGTTCGCATCCCCATTCGGCGGCGATATCATCGAGATAGCGGCCCGATATTTCCGGATGCGGTTCCGACCAGGTAATCATGATGCGCTCGGCCTTGCGCATATAATCGTCCAGCAGCACGGTGGAACTGGCGGCGTAGGGGTAAACGTCGAGCGATACCGGCTGATGCGCGCAAGCATGATCGAACATCGCCAGCGTCTCGCGGCTGCGGCCAAAATTATCCCGGCCGGTGCATTTATGGTGCGACACAATCAGGGGCGCGCCGGCGCCGGCCGCCGTATCGAAGGATTCCTTCAGGGAATCGCAAACATGGTCGCCCTCGTCGCGCATATGGGTGGTATAGACCGCACCTGTTCCGCCCAGTGCCTCCAGCAACGCCGACACCTCTTGCGCCGGGGCCTCGCGGGCCGGCGGATAGAACAGGCCGGTGCTCATCCCTACCGCGCCGGCCTCGACGCACTCACGGATCAATTCCTGCATCGCGGCGATTTCCGAATCGCTGGCCGGACGGTCCAGGTTTTTCATCACCGCGGCGCGCAACGTGGTGTGGCCAACCATCGGCGCGGCGTTCACCGGCGTACCGTCGGTCTCGAGCGCCCGGATGTAGGCGTCGAAACTGGAAAAACGGAATTCCGAAGCCCCGCCCAGCAGGTCCAGCGGTGGCACCGGCGGCCCCTTCATAGTGATCGGGGCCAGGCTGATGCCGCAATTCCCGGTTACCACCGTGGTGACGCCCTGGGTAATTTTCGGCGCCATCGCGTCGCGCATCAAAAGCGCGTTGTCGTCATGGGTATGGACGTCGATAAAGCCCGGCGCCAGCACCTTGCCCGCGCAGTCTACCTCGCGCGCGGCCACCATGCCGCCCAGATCGCCAACCGCGGCGATGCGATCGCCTTTTACCGCGACATCGCCCGAAAATCGCTGCGCGCCGGTACCGTCGATGATGACGGCATTGCGAAAGGCGATATCGCAGCCCGTATTGGAATGTTCCCGCATTGGCGGCCTCCTTCAAATCAGTGGAGCATGGAGCCATCGCATCGCCACCGCGTCAACCGTTCTGGCGAGCCCTGGCTACTATTCATCCGCTTTCGATTCGGTTAAGTTTTATTTCTGATTGAGTCCCGGTTCGCTGACATGAGGGAAAGTTGCATATTGTAACATTCAGGCTTACCCGTCCGGCCAGGCGCCGGCCCGGAGGATTATTCCTGGCAACCGCAACGTTGCTGGCGGCGATGGCCTGTGCGCCGGGCAAGGGGCTGGCGGCGGCTTCGGTGGAGGATGTCAGGGCCGCCGTGAAGAACGTCTTCGACGGGAGCGATTATCAACGCGATCTACCCTTTTCCAAAGGATCCGGCGGTGGCGTGGACAGGGAAGGGTCCAGCCTTTGGGACGACCCTGACTGGTGGCGCAACGAGGGTGAAACCCAGGCGCCCGATCTCTATCGGCCCAGCCAACGGAAAAAATCCGGCTCCGCGTTCGATCTCGACCTGCCGCCCGCGCTGGTCGAAGTACTGCGGGTCTTGATGTGGGGGGTTATGTTCGTTGGCGGCGCGCTGATCGTCTATTACCTGTTGAACGAAGCCCGCCTGTTTTCCCGCTGGAAGAAGAACGACTGGCAGGCCGAGACCGGCGATGGCATGGAACCGGGCCAACCGGGCCGCGGCGGCCGCCTGACCGAAGACTATGACGAACTGGCGGCCAGGGGCGATTATGCGGGCGCCGTTCACGCCTTGCTGTTGAGCTTTATCGCCCGCCTGCGCGACCGC
>JAOUMF010000235.1 GCA_029881615.1 Alphaproteobacteria bacterium
GCGCGAACATCTGGGCCCACGCCGCATGGTGGCGATCGCCGCCGGCCTGACCGGCACCTTGCTTATCCTGAGGCCCGGTACCGACAACTTCGCCCTGGTGGGGCTTATGCCGGTCGGCGCGGGGCTTTGCTATGCCGGGCAGATCCTGGTGACGCGCAAGCTGTGCCGCGCGGAATCGCCCGTTACCCTGGCGCTTGGCGTAGCCATCACCTTTCTGGTCTTCGGCCTGGGCGGGCTGGTCATTTTCTCATGGGCCGACCCCGGCGCGCTTGCCGTCGAATGGCCCTATCTGTTCACCGGCTGGCACGAGCCCGCGCTCTGGGTGCTGGCCATCGTCGTCGTCAGTTCGGTGCTGAACCTGACGGCCAATATCGGCCTGGCCAAGGCCTATCAGAGCGCCGAGGCCAGCTGGCTGGCGCCCTTCGACTATTCCTACATGATTTTCGCGACATTCTGGGGTTTCGTCTTCTGGGGCGATATCCCGGACATATTGACCTTCACCGGCATGGCCATGATCGCCACCGCCGGCGCCTTCGTCACCTGGCGCGAACGCATCGCCGCGCGCGGGGGGCCTTAACATCCCGTTGCGGCACAAAGTCGAAATGCCAAGTGGCCGGCATGTCGAACCGCATGCAGAACCAAGTCATACGCCGGTTTATTCTTAATCAATTCAGACCGAAAATAACCCTGATTACGGTCCGGTTATATAATGGTTGCCTTATTTAGAATATACTAATACGAATATTGCCTTATTGCGGTGGCGCCCTATATCAAATCCGTCTGATCAAGACGGCGAACAAGGGTTTGGCGCCGGTTATGGAAATATTTTGCCAGGAGATAAGGGCGAATGGCTGAGAATCTTGTAATCGTTATGGCCAACAGCGATCCGCGCAACGGCGAAGAGTTGGGCGCGCCCATCTTTCAGGCGTCCGTCGCCGCGGCCATGGAATACGAGGTTGAGGTGATCTGCACCGCGACCGCCGGCGTACTGCTGAAAAAAGGCGTCGCCGAAAAGCTGGTCGTCAAGGAAGGCTCGCCCAAGACCGTCTACGATTTCATCAAGGACGCGCATGAGGCCGGGGTAAAGTTCTTCACCTGCTCGCCCAATCTGGACCTGTTCGACATGAGCCAGGACGACCTGATCCCCGAATGCGAAGGCATCGTGGGCGGCGCCTACCTGATCGAGAAGGTCATGGACGACGACACCAAGGTTCTCACCTACTGACGGGATCGATTCAGTAATGGGTCACGTAAGCACCACCCGCGTCCAGAGCTATATCGGCGATCCGGTTTCGGACAGGCCGGCGGTCGACCGCGACATGCTGGAAGAAGTCTTCCAGGATATCCAGGCCGACATGCGCTATGACCACGAGCTGAACGGCTGCCTGAATTGCGGCATCTGCACCGCCACCTGCCCGGCCGCCCACTATTACGATTTCAGCCCGCGCGAGATCGTCCAGCTGCTGTGGACCGAGAACCTGGAAGGCATCCACGACGCCATGCAGGAAAAGATCTGGGCCTGCGCCCAGTGCTATACCTGCGCCGCGCGCTGCCCCTTCGGCAATTCGCCGGGCGGGCTGATCATGTTGATGCGCGAGGCCGCGATCAAACATGGCATGCAGTCGGCCAAGGATGTGCTGCGGCCCTTCAGCCGCGTGATGCTGAAGCTGATCTCGACCGGCAACCAGCTGGCGCCGGACATGATCAACCCGGATCATTTCGCCGACTGGGGCCCCAATATTTCAAAGATCGACGCGCCGCTGAAACTGCTGCGCAAGGCGGTGCCGGTGCCGACCATGCACACCACGGAAACCGCGTGGCAAGTAAATCTGAAAACCTCAGTCGAGCTGTACACCATCTGGGAAATGACCGGGGTGCTCGACCAGCTTGAAACCATCGACGAGAACCTGTTCGACGTGATCACGGACATCATGGACGAGAAACGCGAGGACTGGGACGACTGGGTCGACGAGCAGGACGACGAAGACGACGAGGACTAATAATCAATTCCAGGCAATGGAATAAGGGTTGACGGGAACGAGCGGCTGAGATCGCCCGAAAAGGGCGGCGTTGCCGGAGAGTGTTAGGAGTAGTGAGCGATGACTGGCGATAAAGACAGTAATGGCGGTGAGCGCTTCACCGGCCACGGGTCCGAGTGGAACAATTCCAGCCTGAGCGGCCAGGATGCGCAGACCGCGACCGCCTGGGTCGAGCAGAAGATCGACAAGCGATCGATGCTGACCAACAAGGATCGCGTCGAGGATGTCCGCGATATCATGTGGCAGTTGGAAAAGGACGGCGAGATCGTCGTCCACCGGATTACCGAAGACCACCAGCCGGTGATGCACAAGACGCTCTATGGCTGGGACAAGAAAATCCCGACCAACCGCCTGTGGCACCATAAATCCTGTGGCCAGTGCGGCAATATCCCGGGCTATCCGACATCGCTGTTGTGGCTGATGAACGAACTGGGCCTGGAATATCTGGACGAGACCGACCAGACCTCCTGCACCGCCTGGAACTATCACGGGTCGGGCATCGGCAATCTGGAAAGCCTGGCCGCCGTGTTCCTGCGCAACTTCCACCAGGCCTATGTCGCGGCCAAGGCCGAGGGCAAGCCCGAGGGTTATTACTATCCGCTGGTCCATTGCGGCACGTCGTTCGGCAATTACAAGGAAGTGCGCGGTTATCTGCTGCATTCCGCCGAACTGCGCGAGCGGGTCAAGGTCATCCTAGCCAAGCTGGGCCGCCTGGTCGACGGCAAGCTGCTGATCCCAGAGGAAGTGGTGCATTATTCCGAATGGGTGCATGCCATGCGCCCGCAGATCAAGGAACGCCAGGTCATCGACTGCAGCAACCTGCGCGTCACCGTCCATCCGGCCTGCCATGTCTACAAGATGGTGCCCGAGGATGTGATCTATGACGACGATGTACTGGACGGCAATCGCGTGGCGGTTTCCACCGGCATTGTCGAGGCGCTGGGCGCGCAGGCGATCGATTATTCCACCTGGTACGATTGCTGCGGCTTTGGTTTCCGGCACATCATTTCCGAGCGCGAGTTCACCCGCTCCTTCGCCATCGACCGCAAGATCCGCGTCGCGGTGGAAGAAGCCCGGGCGGACGTGATGATCGGCCACGACACCGGCTGCATCACCACGCTCGACAAGAACCAGTGGATCGCCAAGGCCTCCGGCAGCCCGGTAGAACTTCCCGTTCTGGCCGACTGCCAGTTCGCCGCCCTGATGTGCGGCGCCCATCCCTACAAGATCGTCCAGATGCATTGGCATGCCTCGCCGATGGAGACGCTGATGGAGAAGGTCGGGATCGACTGGCGGGCAAAGAAAGCCGAGTTCGAGGCCTATCTGAAAGAGGTCGAGGCCGGCAATGGCGAAACCCTGTACGACCCGCGGCGGATGATCACCTCCGGCCCGGGCTACAAGCGCATCGAAGGATAGTAAGGATAGTCATGAGCAAACCGGTCCTTATCGTCGGCGGCGGCCCCGCCGGCCTGTCGGCGGCCCACGCGCTGGCAACCGTTGGCCAGAAATCCGTTCTGGTCGACAAACAGGATACGCTGGGCGGCCACCCCATCCACAGCGGCTATGCCAAGCTGGTGCCGTCCGGCGAATGGGCCAAGGACGTTATCGGGTCGATGGTCGACCGGGTGGAACAGAACGCGCTGGTCGAAATCCACAAGGGCGTGACGGTGAAGTCGTTTGCCGGCGAGGCGGGAAATTTTACCGCCGAACTGGATAACGGGACTACGGTTGAGGCGGCGTCAACGATCCTGGCCACCGGTTTCAGCCATTTCGATTCGATCAACAAACCGGAACTGGGCTTCGGCACCTATCCCGACGTGGTCACCACGACCCAGGTCGAACAGATGTTTTCATCCGGCACGGGCGTGCGCTGCCCGTCGGACGGGCGCAAGCCCAAGCGCGTGGCGATATTGCTGTGCGTCGGTTCGCGCGATCGCCAGATCGGCCGCGAATGGTGCTCGAAGATCTGCTGCACGGTGTCATCGAACATCGCCATGGAGATCCGCGAGGAACTGCCGGACTGCCATGTCTATATCTATTACATGGATATCCGCACCTTCGGGCTGTACGAGGACACCTACTACTGGCGCAGCCAGGAAGAATTCAAGGTCAAGTACATCAAGGCGCGTATCGCCGAGGTGACATCGGACGGCGACAAGCTGATCGTCAAGGGCGAGGACACGCTGGTCAAGCGCCCGATCACCATTCCCTTCGACATGGTGGTGCATGCCATCGGCATGGATCCGAACGTGGACAATATGCTGATCGGTTCGATCTTCGACGTGAAGCTGCAGAAACACGGCCATATCGAAAAGGCCAGCACCTATAACGCCATGAGCGGCACCTCGCGCCCCGGCGTCTATGTCGCGGGCGCGGCCACCGGGCCCGAAACGATCGACGATTCGATCGCCCAGGGCCAGGCGGCGGCAATGGCCGCGCTGGCCCATGCGACCCCGGCCAGGGCCGCGGCCGAGTAAAGGGACCATGGCGGTGTGCGCGGCGCAACATATCGACCCCGGCCTGGAGGACCGCCCGGTCCTGCATCTCGACGGGCCGACGCTGACCTCCAACATGGAGGTTCTGGCGCGTCATGCCGAGCATGACGGCGGCGTCGAGCGCTATGTGGACGGGTTGAAATTCAAGGCCGGCCTGTTCGACGAAGCGCTGGGCAAGGGCCGCGTCAAACATCTGAACGAGGAAACCTTCAAGGGCCTGGTCGCCTTCATGCCGTCGGTGCGCCGGCGCATTGGGCCGCGCTTGAAGGAATCCGGTTTCGCGGCCTTCCGCGACGCACTGACAGCCCTGC
>JAOUMF010000236.1 GCA_029881615.1 Alphaproteobacteria bacterium
CTGGTCCGGCTTGCCGGTCTCGGGATCGCGCGCATGCAGATGCAGGATCGCCGCCCCGGCCTCGGCCGCCGCGATGGCTTCGGACGCGATCTCGTCCGGCGTGATGGGAAGATGCGGCGTCATGGTCGGCGTATGGATCGAGCCGGTAATGGCGCAGGTGATGACGACTTTACCCTTGGTGGACATTATTGATTCTCCCTGAATTCCTGAAACTAGTTGCCGATGTCTTTATCGGCGCGGCGTTTGTGGGCGGCCAGCGCCATCAGGCGGCGGTCGCGCCAGACCTGGCGTTCGACCAGCTTGTCCTGCGGCAGTTTCGCGCGCCGGTCCGCCTCGATCCCGTCCAGCAACTCGCCCTTCCAGTCGGCCATATGCTGTTGCGTTTCGTGCATGCGCACGAACAGCGGATGATACCGTTCCACATAGTCGCGCACGCCGCCGGGCGCGTTCAGGTCGATGGTCTCGAACGGCCCCATGAAGGACCAGCGCAGCGCCAGCCCGTCGCGGATGCCGATATCCACATCCTCGACGCTGGCATAGCCTTCCTCGACCAGGCGGAAGGCTTCCTGCAACAGGGCCCCCTGCATGCGGTTCATGACGAAACCGTCGACTTCCTTTTTCATCACGATCGGCGCGTGGCCGGCGGCGATCAGGAAGTCGCGGGTGCGCGCCACCACCGCCGGATCGGTCCAGGGGGCGGGCACCACTTCGGCCGCCGGCACCAGGTAGGGCGGGTTGATCGGATGCACGACCAGGCAGCGGGCGCGCCCTTCCAGATGTTCGGTGAAGGCCGAGGGCAGGATGCCGGAGGTGGAGCTGGCCAGCACCGTATCCGGCCCCGCCAGCGCGTCCAGCCGGCTATAGATTTCACGCTTCACCTCGACCACTTCGGGCGTGTTCTCCTGGACATGGTCGGCGCCGTCCAGCGTCGCCTCCAGGGTTCCGGCCGCCGACATGCGGCCGCGCACCGCCGCCGGGCTATTGCCGTTCAGCAGGCCGTTCTCGTCCAGCGTATCGAGCACGCCGTCGATATAGTCCAGCGCTTTTGCCGGGGCGTCCGCTTCCCGGTCCCAAAGCACCACGTCATTGCCGGCGCGAGCATAGCTGATGGCCCAGGCGCGGCCGATGAAGCCGCTGCCGATTATTGCAACACGAGACAAGGCGTCCCCTCCCTATAGCGTTTCTACATTGGCATCGACGGCGATCGACTGGCCCGAGACATTGCGCCCCGCATCGCTGAGCAGGAAGGCGATCATCGCCGCGATGTCGTCGGCGCTCACCATACGGCGCAGCGACACCTTTTCCAGATATTTCGCCTCGGTTTCCTCGTAGGTCTGGCCGGTCTCTTCCGCCCGCGCGCGGATCACCGCCTCGATACGTGGCCCCTTTACAAGACCGGGCAGGATGGCGTTGACCCGAATCTCGCTGGGGCCCAGTTCCTTGGCCAGGGTTTCGGTCAGGCCGATGATGCCGTATTTGGCCGAGGCATAGGGTGTGCGGAAGGGGTAGCCGTATTTGCCTGCCACCGAGGAAATATTGACGATCGACCCGCCACCCGTGCTTTTCAGCATCGGCACCGCCTTGCGCGCGCAGAGAAACGATCCGGTCAGATCGATATCGATGCAGCGCCGCCAGTCCGCCGGGTTCAGATCCTCGATCTTGCCTGTCGGGCCCGCGATGCCGGCATTGTTGATCAGCGCGTCCAGCCCGCCGAGGGTGCTGGCGGCCTCGTCGAACAGGCGGTCCACATCCGCCTCGCTGGAAACATCGGCCCTGGTCGCGCCCGAATCGGGATGGGCCGAGGTGAATTCCTCAAGCAGTCTGTCCTCGATATCGCAGATATGGATTCGCGCGCCATTGGCGGCCAGCATGTCCACGATGGCCCGCCCGATGCCCGATGCGCCGGCTGTCACCACGATGCGCTTCCCGGCAATTCCTTCATATGTCGCCTGCATTACGATCCTCCTGTTGAGTTTTCATTATCGCGCCCCATGCAGGCGGTGTCATGGGAAATTCCCCCGCGCCGGACGACGGGATGCCGCGTGGCCTGTCACGGCGCGCGATCATTTTGATCAACAGCACGAAAGCCCGCGTCATGCGCGGGTGGGGTGGCGGTGAATGTTGATTTGCCGGGGGGAATTGGTGGAGCCGAGGAGGATCGAACTCCTGACCTTCGCATTGCGAACGCGACGCTCTCCCAGCTGAGCTACGGCCCCACAAGATGTATTTTGCCCGGCCAGTGCCGAACGAGGCGGAATATGTGTTGGGCGGGCCCGCCTGTCAAGCTCTCTGTCTCGATTTTACTGCCATTCCTTGTGCTTGCCGTTGCCAGGCCATAACTGTAGTCTCGCGGCCATGTCAATTAGCTGTTTGTTACCGGTGGGAGGAACTGGGAATGATATCGCTCGGCAATCTGATTATTATGGTGCTGAATCTCTATTTTTTTATTGTAGTCGCAGCGGTCATTCTGCATTGGCTCATGTTTTTCCGGGTGGTCAATGCTGGCAACCAGTTCATCCAGATGCTCAGCCATTTCCTGTATAGCGCCACCGAGCCGGTCTACCGCCGGCTAAGACGTTTCGTGCCGATGGTCGGGCAGATGGATATCTCCCCGATCGTGGTCATCTTTTTGATTATCTTTTTGCAGATGCTGATCAACGAATACTGGATTTTGCCGTTGCTTCGGCATGGCTGATGGCCTTTTCCAGAAACTTACGGATGGCGTACAACTGCTCCTCCATCTGACGCCGAAAGCATCCGCAAACAGGATTCAAGGGCTTTCCGAAACGGCTGATGGCCATATTGCGCTCAAGGTCACGGTCACCGCTGTTCCCGAAGACGGCAAGGCCAACGCGGCCTTGTTGAAGCTTTTGGCGAAGACGTGGAAACTGCCGAAGACGTCGCTTACGGTAGCCTCCGGCGCGACGTCACGGCGTAAAGTCGTGCAAATCGCGGGTGACCCCGCGGCGCTTTATGCAATGTTGATCGAATGGGGAAGGACTATCGAATGAGCGATCCGAAAATCATCGACGGCAAGGCCTTTGCGGCGAGTCTGCGGGCGCGCATCGCCGAGACCGTGGCGGGCCTGAAGAAACAGCATGATCTGACGCCGGGCCTGGCAGTGGTGCTGGTCGGCGAGGATCCGGCCAGCCAGGTCTATGTGCGGTCCAAGGGCAAGCAGACGCAGGAAGCCGGCATGAACAGCTTCGAACACAAGCTGTCGCCCGAGACCTCGCAGGCCGATTTGCTGGCGCTGATCGACAAGTTGAACAACGACCCCAAGGTCCATGGCATTCTGGTTCAGCTTCCCCTGCCCAAACAGATCGACGAGCAGTCGGTGATCGACGCCATCGACCCGGCCAAGGACGTCGACGGCTTCCACGTCATCAACGCGGGCCGTCTGGCCACCGGCGGCGCGGCCATGGTGCCCTGCACGCCGTTGGGCTGTCTGATGCTGTTGCAGGACCGGCTGGGCGACCTGTCGGGCATGAACGCCGTGATCGTCGGCCGTTCGAACATCGTCGGCAAGCCGATGGCGCAGCTTCTGCTGGGCGCCAACTGCACGGTAACGATCGCCCATTCGCGCACCCGCGACCTGCCCGACGTTTGCCGCCAGGCCGATATCCTGGTCGCCGCCGTCGGCCGTCCGGAAATGATCAAGGGCGACTGGGTCAAGCCGGGCGCGGCGGTGATCGACGTGGGCATCAACCGGATCGACGCCGGCGGCGACAAGCCGAAGCTGGTGGGCGATGTGGATTTCGCCGGCGCGCACGAAAACGCGGGCGGTATCACGCCGGTGCCCGGCGGTGTCGGCCCGATGACCATCGCGGTGCTGTTGCGCAATACCGTGGTGGCGGCCTGCCGCCAGGCGGGGGTTGCCGACCCGTCCCTCTGACATCGGCGGCGCCCCTTCCCCGATCAGGGAGCGGCAGGAACCGCAACGTCATAAGTCAGGCTGAAGCGCGTTCTCCAGGCCGGCATCACCATGCGAATCTTCCGAAGCAGGTTTGCGTCCTTGCGCTACTAATGATTTATACAAAATCGGTGCATTCTCTCCCTTTGTATTGTATCGTTTTCGCAATTAATCATTCAGGCGGGTATGGACGGCGCTACCATGCTGACAGACAAGGAAAATCGGGGGCGGAATAATTTGTTTATTGTGAGCGAAAACAATCATACGGAAAAAACCCTCAAGGAAGAGCTTGAGCGTCTTTATGTCGCCGCTGGTTATATCAACGCCGAAAGTGGCAACATGAAAATCGCCATGCATCTTATCGGCGCGGCGATTGCCGAGCTTGAAAGCCGTGTCGGACCGGAAACGCCCCCGCAAATCCGCATGGTTGGCGAGGGAAAAGACAAAATCGATTGATGTTCCCGGCATGGGGGCTGGACGCAAGGCACCTCCGGCGCGATAATTCCACACGACGATCCGAACCGTTGAAAAGCCCGCATTGAGGGGCGCCTGCCTTGTCGGCGGCTTTTCCGTTTTTCCCTGTTTTTTGCCGGGTTTGATCCCATGACTGAATTCTTACCGCTTGTCGTGACCCTGGGGGCTTTTATCGTCAGCCATATGGCGATTTCGCGACCGGTCATTCGCGAGCCTCTGCTGGCGCGAATCGGCCGCGGCGGGTACGGGGCGCTGCATGGCACCATCTCGACGGTTGGTCTTGTCGCCGTGTTCTGGGGGTTCTGGCAGGCGCCTTATATTGAACTCTGGGCGCCATTGCCGGTTTTTCGGGCGGCCCCGTCGGTCGTCATGCCGCTGGCCTGCATTCTGTTTATCGCCGGCATGACCACGCCCTGCGCCGGGTTGAGCGGGGATCGGCTGCCGGAAGGCGATAATC
>JAOUMF010000001.1 GCA_029881615.1 Alphaproteobacteria bacterium
CGGAACAGAACCCCGATATCAGACTCGTGCTGCTCGATTTGAAGCTGGAGGATGGCACCGGGTTTGAAACCCTTGAGAAACTTTCCGGCAGCCTTGCCAATGCGGCCGTCACTATTGTGTCCGCCTCGGAAGACAGCAAGAATATTTCCCGGTCATACAAAGCCGGCGCCAAGGGCTATATCGTCAAATCCTCTACGTCCGACGTGCTACGCCATGCCTTGCCGTTAATCCTGGCGGGCGAAACCTACATCCCCTCGCACGCCATGTCGCTGTTAACGGGCGGCGGAACGGACGGAGCGGAACCCTCGACCCAGAACAACGGTGTTACCGGCACCCCGCGCCTGACCCCCCGCCAACAGGAAATCCTGCTACTTATGGCGCAAGGGCTTCAGAATCGCGATATCGCCGCTTCGTTGGGAATGTTGGAAGGCACCGTGAAGGTGCATGTCAAAAGCATTTTACAAAAGCTTGGCGTCAACAATCGGACCCACGCGGTGGTGACCGGCATTCGCCTTGGCATAGTACCCAGCGACCTGGTATTGCCCGACAACTGAAACCAATTCCCGCCGTATCAATTTGTCCGGTTTCCGTTTACCGCACAATATGCCAATCTGTCGTTAGCAAAAGAACAAGCATGGTTTGGATCGGATGCAAGACGGGCAGGCGGAGAATACCGGCACGGCGGAAGTAAACCAGTTCCACGCGGAACTGGCGCGCAAGATCGTAGGGGTCGCATGCGAGCACGGTTACCCGGCCGGCTATCAGTTAAAGGAACAATGGCTGGCCAGCGAACTTGGCCTGTCGCGCTCCCCCGTTCGCGCGGCGCTGCACCTGCTGGGGCGACTGGGTGTTGTCGAGACAATTCCCAACCAGGGCTGTTTCCTGACCCGGCCGGCCAAAGAACTCGGCGAAGGCAACTGGGGCTTGGTCCAGACCGGAGAAGAGAGACTTTATAACGCCCTGAGCCGCGACCGGTACGCGCGCCGGCTGGAGCAACATATCAACGTCACCGGGCTGGTACGCCGCTACAATACCAGCCGCTCTCTCGTCGAACGGGTACTCTCCAGACTGGCCGACGAAGGGTTGGTCGAGCGCGAGACCGGCCGCGGTTGGCGCTTCGTGCCGACGATCGATAACCCATCGGTTTACGTGGAAAGCTACCGGTTCCGCCTTACCATCGAACCAATGGCCATTCGGGACCCCGGTTTCAGCCCGGACAGCAACCGCCTCGGTGAGCTGAAAAGCCTGCATGAAGAACTGATCGCGGAACTGGCGCATACCCTGCCATCGCGCCGTCTGGTCGAAGTCGACGCCGAGTTCCATGAGGCGATCGGCGCATGGTCCAACAACAGATTCATCCTGCAAGCAATCCAGCAGCAAACCCGGCTGCGCCGCCTCATGGAATTCCAGTTCAGCGCGGCCGAACCGGAACGCATGACACAATCCTGCCGCGAGCATCTGGCGATCCTCAATGCGCTGGAAGCCGGCGAGCGGGAAAAGGCGGCCAATCTCATGCGCCAGCATATCGAAGTCTCGCGCGATGTGCTGCCGGAGTTTGTGCGGGACTTGCGTGGTAGCCGATAAAACAAGGCGCCCAAAAACAAAACAGAGGAGGTAGAAAAATGAGCAGCGGCAAGGTTATCGCATTTTTCCCCGAAGCGGCTTTCGGGCCGGCGCTGAATTCCGTGGGGATCGCCCAGGCCTGCGAGAAGCTGGGCCACAAGGCGGTTTTCCTGACCGACCCGGGCATGGCCGGGGTCTATGCGGGCTATGGTTTCGAGGAACATATGGTCAATATGTCCGAACCGATGGAGCCCGAGGCGATGGCCAAATACTGGTCCGACTTCATCAACGGCCATATCCCCAACTTCAACAAGAGCCCCCACGACCAGATCGATAATTACGTCAAGGAATGCTGGGAAGCGATCGTCGAGACCGCGATCTGGGCGCAAAAGGATCTGCCCGGCGTGCTGGACCGTGTGAAGCCGGATGTGATCTGCGTCGACAACGTGATCCTGTTCCCGGCCATCAAGCAGTACGGCAAGCCCTGGGTCCGCATCATCTCATGCAGCGAGAACGAATTCCCCGACCCGGACATCCCGCCGCATCTGTCGGGCTGCGGCGAGAACGACAAGGCCTGTTTCGAAGCCTATACCACCCGCTTCAACGCGATGGTCAAGCCGACCCATGACCGCTTCAACGAATTCCTGGCGGAATGCAACGAGGCGCCCTACCCGCTGGGCGAATTCTTCGAGGCCTCACCGCATCTGAACCTGCTGCTCTATCCCGAGCCCGCGAAATTCAATCGCCGCAACCCGCTGGATCCGGCCCGTTTTCAGTATCTGGAAGGCTGCGTGCGCCAGGACGAACCCTACGAGGTGCCGCAGTTCAAGGCCAATAACGACAAGCCGCTGCTTTATGTCAGCTTCGGCAGCCTGGGTTCCGGCGACACCGACCTGCTGAAACGCCTGATGAAGGCCATCGCCGGCCTGCCCTACCGGGCCCTGTTCAATGTGGGCGACTACATGGATGCCTATGACGACGTACCCGATAACGTGCATATACACAGCTGGTATCCGCAGCCCTCTGTGATCCCGCAGGTCGATGCGGTGATCCATCACGGCGGCAATAACAGCTTCACCGAATGCCTTTATTTCGGCAAGCCGGCGATCATCATGCCCTATGTCTGGGACGGTCACGACAATGCGACCCGCGTGCAGGAAACCGGCCACGGATTCAAGATGCACCGCGGCGACTGGACCGACGCCGAACTGGCCGGGAACCTGGAAACCATGGTCACCGACAAGGCGATGCAGGCGAAACTGGCCGCCACCTCGAAACATATGCAGGCACGCCACGGCCCCACCAAGGCCGCCGAACTGCTCGACAAGCTGGCCAGGGGCTGACCGGCATGGCGGCACAAACCAACAGCTCCGCGCCCCGGCTCGCCGATCCCTCGTCCTATGACGGGGAACTGGCGGACTGGGGCCCGGTGCCGACCATGATCGAAGGCCAGTCCATGACCTCGGGCGTCGTGATCCACAAGGGACCGGACGGCGCAAACGAATGCGGCCTTTGGGTCTGTACCCCCGGCTTCTGGAACTGCCACGTCACCAGTGACGAGTTCTGCCATTTCCTGAAAGGCCGCGCGACCTACACCCACGAATCGGGGGAGGTCATAGAGATCACCCCCGACACCGCAGCCTTCTTCCCGAAGGACTGGAAAGGCACCTGCCGGGTGCATGAGACGGTGCGGAAAGTTTATATGATTAGGTAGCCGGACCGAGCGGCCTCACGCTTACTCCGCCTCGGCCCGCACCGCCGCCGTCCTTGCCCCGCCCACCAGCCTTAACAGCACCGGCGGGCCGATCAGGGTCAGGGCGGCGATCACCGTGAAGCCGATCCCCCAGGAGGCCACAGTCTCGCCGCCGCCGGTGAGGTCCAGCGTCGCGCCCAGGATCAGCGGGCCGACGGCGCCGCCGCCGAAGCCCAGGAAGGAATGCAGCGCCATGGTCGCGCCGCGCTCATCGGGCCGCGCCGACCCCACCGTACCGGCGGTCAAGGCCGAGGAATCGGTAGCGATTATAGTGCCGTAGACGAGGCACATCAGTGCCGCCACCGGGAAGGACAGCGCGGCGGAAAAACCCGTGCCGGCCGCGATCAGGGCCGTTGCCATCATAACGACAATGATCGTGCGTCGCCGCCCGAAGCGGATGGCGATCTCGTTGCCGACGATGCTGGACGGCAGTGCCACCACTGTGACCAGGAAGCTGATGAAAGGAATGTCCCAGCCGGCGGCGCTTATCGGGTGCAGCGCGGCGGCGAAGGTCAGGAAAGCGACCACCCAGGACAGGAAGACGAAGAGTTCCCCGGTATGCAGCGTGTAGGCGACGATATAGCCCATCGCCGGACGGTTGGAGAAGACGGGCAGGAAGTTCGGGAAACGGAGCCAATCGGCCAGCGCCGGCCTGGAGCCATCGGGGCGCAGCGCCCAGGAGACTACGGCGAACGCAACCAGCGGTCCGGCCGCAGCCGCGCCGAAAGCCCAGCGCCAGCCGAATTCCGCCGCTACCGCGCCGGACATCCAGAAAGACGCCCCGGCGCCGATGGCGTAGGAGGCCGTATAGAAGGAAACGGCGCGCGACGGGTCGCCGCCGCTGTAACGGTCCACCAGCGCCTTCAGCCCCGGCATGTAGCAGCCGGCATAACCGATTCCGCCCAGGAAGCGGAATGCCATGGCGACCCAGACATTACCGGCCAGCGCCATGCCCACCATGGCCACGACACTTAGAACGCAGCCCACCAGGAACACCGCCCTGGCGTCGATACGGTCGGCCCCGCCCACCAGGAACGGCACCCCCAGCATGTAGCCGGCGAAGAAAATACCGTTCAGCCAGCCGGCCATGCTGTTGCTGATCCCCCATTCGTCGATCAGCGTCGGCGTCACCGCGCCGGAGGTGGAGAGCCCCAGCAGGCTGGCCGCCATCGCCAGCGACATGACCGCCACCAGCCCCATGCCGCCGATCCGTGCATTGGCCACGCGGTCAACCCATCGCCGCGGCGAACAGGGCTTCGTAACCGGCGGCGTCCACCGGGCGCGGGTTGCTGGCGGTGGAATGGTCGGCCACCGCGCCTTCGACCATGCGGGGGATCACCGCGTCGATCACGCCCATCGCGCGCAAATTCGCCGGCATGCCAAGCCGCTGATTCAGCGCCTCGATGGCCTCGGCCAGGTCGGCGCCGGCGGGCAGGCCCATGGCGGCGGCCAGACGCTCGTACTTGTCACCCACATGGCCCGCGTTATAGCGCAGCACCGCCGGCAAGATCACCGCGTTCAGCGTGCCGTGATGCAGCACCGGATCCTTCAACCCACCCAGCGGGTGAGACATGCCATGTACCGCGCCCAGCCCCTTCTGGAAGGTCAGCCCGCCCTGCAGCGAGGCCATCATCATGTTCCAGCGCGCGTCGCGGTCGGCGCCGTCGGCCACCGCCTTCTCGATCCATTTCATGGCGCGGCCCGCGCCGTCGATGGCGATGGCGTCGGCCACCGCGTTGTCGCGCGGCGAGATGAAGGTCTCGATGCAATGGGTCAGCGCGTCCATGCCGGTCGCCGCGGTCAGCCCGGCGGGCAGGCCCAGCGTAAGTTCCGGATCGCAGACGGCCACCTTCGGGATCATGGAGGGCGCGATGAAGCCCAGCTTGCGCCCGTCGCGCAGCGTGATCAGCGCGCCGCGCCCGACCTCGCTGCCCGTTCCGGCGGTGGTGGGAACCGCAATCAGCGGCGCAACGGCCGGGGTGATCTTCGGCATGCCGCCCAGGATCACCGCATATTGTTCCAGCGGCCCGTCATGGGTGGCCAGCAGGGCGACGCCCTTGGCGAGATCGATGGAGGACCCGCCGCCCAGCGCGACAATGCCGTCGCAGCCTGCCTCGCGGTAGACCGCCAGCGCGGCCTCGACCGCCTCTTCCGTGGGGTTGGGCGGGGTGCCGTCGAAGACCGGCGTGACGCCAGGCAGGCAATCCTTGACCCGCGCCGCCAGCCCGGCCGCGACAATCCCGGCATCGGTAACGATTAGCGGCCGGGACACGCCCAGCGCCTTCAACTCGTCGGGCAGCGTTTCCACCGCGCCGAAGTCGAACTGTATCTTGGTCAGGTAATTGATGAGGGCCATTTCACGGTTCCATTACAGGATAGAAAAGGCCTTCAATATCACAGCCCCGGTCGCAAGGCGACCGGAAGGGTGCAAAACCGTTTGTGGATCAGTTTTTCTGGTCTGGAACGAAGCCCACGGGCTGCAACATGCCGGCATCGGCATGACTGGCCGATGCGACCGGCGCCTGAGTAGCCGACTTCGGCGGGTCCATCTGCGCGGCCTGCGCGCCAAGGAACAACATCGAGAACAGGAACAACATCACAATTACAGAAGAACGCATATCCGCTTCCAAAGCCCTAAATTTTATGGCCGCCCCCGGCCTGATTACGTCACACCGCCGAGCCCCTGCTTTCGACGATTTCAGGGCCATTGTCCAATGATAAATTTAAGATTGAATTAAATTGGACTGATGTTTTTTCGATTTCGCAAAAATCTTTTTACGGCGGACGAAATCAGGACTCGAAAATTGACCCCTTCTATACCGAGGCGCAGGGCAACAGGCTGACCTCTGCTTCAATGGGATCGCTTTCCGGTGCGCCGGATACAGTTTCGAAATTCGCATCGTCCCAGGACAGCATGCCCCCGCGCAAATGCGTGGCCGTGTCGTACTCGGTTGCCAGCATAATACCGGCGGCCTGCGCCGACCGGCGGCCGACCGCGCAGGTCAGCACGATCCGGCGGCCGTCATCGACCGGCAGCTTGCGGATATCGAACTTCGACAGCGGCATGTTTATCGCACCGGGAATCCGGTCTTGCAGAAATTCCCATTCCTCGCGCACGTCGATCAGAACGGCCATATCGGATGACAACCAGCGACACAGAGTCGCGGCGTCGATTTCAATGAGCCTCTTCTCCGTCCAGGTAGCCTTATCCGTCATGGTTGGTGTCCTCGTTCAAGTAGATATGATACTCCGGCTTTTCCGCAGCCTCGAATGCTATTTAACCAGTCGTGCAGGGGATTTCAATTGAAATATACATTCTTGTGTGTTGTTTTACACTTTAAACATTTAAAAAAGTGTTCTATAAGCCAGCTACCACATTGAAATAAAACAAATATGATTCCAATTCAAACACTGCCATCACTCTGTCGTTTCAAAAATAATCTTTCGTGTCAGGAAAATTAATTTCCCATCTGTTGATTCCCCGACTTTGCGGTTTATAATGTAGAGAAGGTCGAAATGACATTCCCGACATACCCTTCAGGGCGTGCAGGGGAGAAGCCATGAACGTCCGGCTCTCCCCGGTCCAGATGGGCGGATCATTTCGGCATGATAATGCGGCGTCGGGCATTAGCGCCCGCGCCGGAAGTCTGATTTCCTGAAAGGAACGGAAATATGTGTGGCATCGCGGGTATCATGTACAAGACCCCCGGAGGTGGCGACACCGGCAAGGACCTTATCGACATGCTGGACGGCTGCCAGCATCGCGGCCCCGATTCGACCGGCTTTGCGCTTTATGGCGCCGGCCATGACGGCGAATTGCTGCTGCGCTTCATGATCGTTACGGACGACGGCGGCACGGCCAGCATCGATGCGATCAGAAAAATTCTCGGCGACTACAATTGCGAAATCCTCGACGAAGAGACCGAGGGCGGGAATTACCGCGTGAGGGTACGCTTCACCGGGGATCTGCAGAAATTCGCCTACGCCCTGGAACATGGCGCGACCGTGATTTCCATCGGCTCAAGCCTGGAAATCATCAAGGATATCGGCGGCGCCCATGACGTGGATGACGTCTATCACGTGGCGCGCCATACCGGCACGCACGGGCTGGGCCATGTGCGCCTGGCCACCGAATCCGACGTCAAGCCGGAAGCCGCCCACCCCTTCTGGGCCACCGGCTTTTCCGACGTGGCCATCGTCCATAACGGCCAGATCACCAATTACTGGAAGATGCGCCGGCGGCTGGAACGCAAGGGCTTCGAGTTCCGCACCGACAATGACAGCGAACTGATCGCCGTCTATCTGGCGGAAAAAATGTCCCATGGAGTTGCGCTGAAAGATGCTCTGCGCGATTCCATCGACGATCTGGATGGAACATTCTCCTTCCTGGTCTCCACCAAGGACGAAATCGGTTATGCCAAGGACCGGCTGGCCGTGAAGCCCATGGTGCTTTATGAGACCGACGACATGATCGCGGTCGCCTCGGAAGAGGTGTCGCTGAACCGGCTTTTCCCCGGAAAGGCCCTGAACACAATGGAACCGGCGCCGGGGACGTATAACACGTGGTCACGATCGACTTATCCAAACAATCAATAACCGAAGCCAACGAACTTATCCGCCAGTGCGGCGAACGGGGCGAGGATGTCGAAGTCCTGAACCCCGACGCGCGGCACCATATCGGCGTCGGGCTGACCCAGGGCATCAAGGTCCGGGTGCGCGGCTCGGCCGGCTATTTCTGCGCCGGCCTGACCGACGGCCCGCATTTCGAGATCGACAGCAATGTCGGCTGGGGCCTGGCGGATAATATGTATCAGGGCTCGGTCGTCGTCGGCGGCAATGCCGGCGCCATCGCGGGCGTGGCGATTCGCGGCGCCGAAGTCGTGGTGAAGGGTAATGTGGGTTCGCGCGCCGGCCAGGTGATGAAGGCGGGCACGCTGTGCTGCGCCGGCAATGCCAATTTCATGGCCGGCTATATGATGTATGGCGGGCGCATCATCATCCTGGGCAATTCGGGCGAGAAAGTCGGCGAGGACATGGCGGCAGGCGAAATTTTCGTCGGCGGTGACGTGCAATCCCTCGGCTCCGACGCCTCGCAGGTGGCGCCAACCGCCGAAGACCTGAAGGGAATCAAGGAATTCCTTGATAAATACGGCCTGAAATTCAACGGCACCTTCAAGAAGATCGTCAATGCCGGCACCAAGCTGCGCTACAAGAACCCCGAACCGCCGCGCCGCAACATTCCCTTTTTCACCTTCTCCGGAACCACCGATTACTGGAACGAGAAGGTACAGGAAGACATCTACGTCAAATCGCAGATGGGCCGCTATCGCATCCGCGGTTATGGCGCCGCGCGGCCCCTGCCGCATCTGACCGACATCGCCTTCAAGCGCGACCTGTCGCAGGCCGGGCGCGACCCGGATCTACTGAAACGGATCAAGATGCGCACGACGCTGGGCGACAAGCACGGCGCCAAGCCGCTGGACCTTTCCATGCCGGTAATGATCGCCCCGATGAGCTTCGGCGCGCTGAGCCGTTCCGCCAAGCTTGCGCTGGCCATCGCGTCCCGCATGTCGGGCATCGCCGAAAATACCGGCGAGGGCGGCATGATGGACCAGCAGCGCGCCGAGGCGGACCAGTTGATCTTCCAGTGCCTGGCCGGGCGGCTGGGCTGGAACGTGCATGACATGCAGCGCGCCAACGGACTGGAAATCTATATATCCCAGGGCGCCAAGCCGGGCCTTGGCGGCCAGCTGATGGCCAAGAAGGTGACCAAGGAACTGGCCGCCATCCGCGGCATTCCCGAAGGCATCGATCTGCGTTCACCCTCGCGCCATCCCGACGTTCTGGGCGCCGACGACCTTGTCATCAAGGTCGAGGAATTCCGCGAGGCCACCGGCCACCGCATTCCCGTTTCGATCAAGCTGGGCGCGGGCCGCGTGCGCGACGACATCAAGATCGCGCTGAAGGACACGTTCGACTATGTCGAGCTGGACGGGCTGCAGGGCTCCACCGGCGCGGCCGGCGCCGAGGTGCTGGAGCATGTGGGCATCCCCACGCTGGCCGCGATTCAGGAAGCGCTGGATGCGCTGGACGAAATCGGCGCCGCCGGTCAGTTGCCCATCGTGCTAATGGGCGGCATCAAGGACGGCGTCGACGCGGCCAAGGCATTGGCGCTGGGCGCCAGCGCCGTGGCGGTCGGCACCTCGGCAATCATCGCGGGGGGCTGCATCGCCTGCATGCAGTGCCATATCGGCAATTGCGTGGTCGGCATCGCCACCCAGGACCCCGAACATGAGAAGCGTTACAACACGCCGATCGAGGCCGTACATATCCACCATTTCCTGGAAGCCATGCGCTGGCAGCTTGCCGCGATCACCGACGGGCTGGGCTATTCCGACGTGAAGCAGCTGAGCCGCGACGATCTGGTGGCCACCACGCCCGAGGCCGCCAAGATTACCGGCCTGCCATATGCGCCCGAATACCGGGACCCCAACCTGCAACTCAAGGCGAGCTGAGATGAGTAACAATAAACTTGCCGGAACCCCGATGGGGTCGGGCTGGACACCGCTCGACCTGCGCGACGACACCGATGATTTGCATTTCGCGCCGGCGCCTTGCCAGATCGCCTGTCCGATCGGCACCGACGCGCCCTCCTATATCGGCCTGATCTGGGAAGGCAAACAGCTTGAGGCGCTGGAGGCGATCACCGCGACCAACCCCTTCAGTTCGGTCTGCGGACGGGTTTGCGACGCACCCTGCGAGCCGGCCTGCCGCCGCGCCGATAGCGACGGCCCGCTGGCAATCCGCAACCTGAAACGCTATGTCATGGACGAACTGGGTACGGAGATTCATCTCGACCCCGTTCAACCGACCCAGGGAAAAAGCGTCGGCATCGTCGGCAGCGGCCCGGCCGGGCTGACCGCCGCGCAGGATCTGGCGCTGGCCGGCTACAAAGTGGATGTCTACGAGAAGTTCGACCGCCCCGGCGGCGTGATGCAGTGGGGCATTCCCGGCTTCCGCCTGCCCGAACGCATCCTGGACGAGGATATCGACCGCATTCTGAAGCGCTGCCCCGGCATCACGGTCCACACCAACACCGCGCTGGGCGAACAGGTCAGCCTGGACGAGCTGAAACAGCGCCACGAGGCGGTTTTGCTGGCCATCGGCGCGGCCTGGGGCAAACCCATGGGCGTGCCCGGCGAGGACCATAAACTCGTCGAGGACGGCGTCGGCTTCCTGCGCCGCATCAATTCCACCGGCGCCCGCCCGACCCTGCCGGAAACCGTGCTGGTCATCGGTGGCGGCGACGTGGCGATGGACGCCTGCCGGGTGGCCGCACGCATGCCTGGCTGCAGACAAGTCAAGGTGGTCTACCGCCGCGGCCCGGGCGAAATTCCGGCGCGCAAGGACGAACTGGAAGGCGCCATCAAGGAAAATATCGAATTCGTCTATCACGCCCAGCCGGTCGAGATCGTCGAGAAAAACGGCGGCCTGGCGCTGCGCTGCGTGAAAACCGAACTGGGCGAGCCGGAAGAAGACGGCCGGCGCGCGTTCCGCACCGTTCCCGGGTCCGAATACGACATCGATTGCGGCATGATCATCGCGGCGGTCGGCCAGACCAGCGACTGCGCCGAACTGCGTGAAAGCGGATTGATCAAGACCGACCGCGTGGATACCGATTTCGAATCAATGCGCACCGAAGACCCGCAGGTATTCGGCGCGGGCGACGGCGCCTTTGGCGGTTCGACCATCGTCATGGCCATGCATCACGGCCACAAGGCCGCGTACTACATCAAGCAGTATCTGGAAGGGAACGAAGATCCCCTGCCCTATCGCACGCCATGGCGCACCCGCCGGGTCGATGTGGCGCAAGACATCATGTGGGAGAAATATCCCCGCCAGGAACAGGAATTCCACGGGCTGGGCGACAAGCCGGCCGAATTCCCCGAGATCGAGTCGAAATACGACAAGGAAACCGCCATCGCCGAGGCCGCGCGCTGCTTCCGCTGCGACGCGGAGACCGGCACAGCAGACTATTCGGTCAGAAACCGCGAGGACATCTTCCTGATGGCGCGCATGCAGCCGGACGACGCAAAGTCGCAGTCCGCCATGCTGCACAAACGCCTGAAGCCGCGCGAAATCCTGATCACGCCCGAACAGCGCGCCAGTTTCGACGATATCGTCTTCCTGCCGGCGAACCTGTCGCGCCTGGTGATCGACCCCTATCGCGAGGCCTGCCGCACCGACAGCAAGCTGGGCGGCGGCATCGATTTGAAGAACCCCTATCTGGTAGCCGGCTTCGACGACGCACCCGCGGAAGTGCGTCAGGCGGTGGCGAAGGCCGTGGCGAATTCAGGCTGCGCCTGGATGGGCCGGGTCAAACCCGACGGCGCCATGCCCTGGCTGCAATTGCTGAAACCCGGTGAGACACCGGATCCGGCGGCTGCGGCGGCGATCTACGAAATCGGCGACAGCTTCAAACCCTTCGAGGCGAAAAGGGCTAACACGACGCAGCTTGTCGGCCTGTCGGTACAAGGTCCGGCGCTGGCGGAAGCCATCCCCTTCGCCCTGGAAAACAATCTGGAACTGATGGTGCTGGACGGCACGCACGGTTCGGAACTGGCCGGCCCGCCGGACATGACCGTACTGCGTGACGCAATCCGTATCCTGCGCGGGCTGAACCAGGAAGAAGAGATCGACCTCGTCTGGTATGGCGGCGTGCGGTCTGGCACCGATGTCGCCAAGGCGCTGGCCCTGGGCAGCGTGGCGGCGGCGGTTGGCGTGGCCATGGCGATAGCCGCCGGCGGTACCGTAACGAACGGCGCCATAGCCTATGCCGGCGACCGCACCATCGATGAACGCATCACCGGCGCCGAATATCTGATCCAGAGCATGGCGAGCGAGACCTCGATCATGGCGCGCTGCACCGGCAAGACCAACGTCCATAACCTGGAACCGGAAGATCTGAAATGCATCACCATCGCGGCGTCGGAGGCAACGGGCATTCCCCTGGCCGGCACACGATAGTGAAAGTTTGTTGCGCATAAACAAAGCGCATCCGGCCGGCGCCCTCCCCCGAAAACTTGCGCCGGCCTTTTTTTTGGCGATGGCGCAAGATGAGGTGTGAAGCAGGAATAACCGTCGTCAGTGTTGACAACTATCACCACGATTTTGAAAACAGCGCATTTCGTGCGGTTGTTTCTTCCTCGCTGCAATAACGGCACATTCACCCGTTGCTTGCATTCCACAATATTAATACGGTTATTCCGTGGATACGATGGTGGATTCCCAAGCGATGGAAACAGCCCTCTTCGATAATGCGCCAACGGCGGACAATGCCGGCCCGACGCTGCCCCCGTCGCGAGAAACAGTGGCGGGCGTTTGCGGGGTTTGTCCGGCGGGCTGCGGGGTCCATATCCATCTCGCGGACGGCAAGATCGAGCGGCTGACGCCGCTACGCGATCACCCGCTGGGCTTCGTCTGTCCGCGTGGCGCGCGGGCGGCCGATATCGTCTATTCCGAGGACCGAATTCTCTATCCGCAACGGCGCATTGGCGCGTGCGGCGAAGGGAAATTCGAACGCATTTCATGGGATGAGGCCTACGACATCCTGATCGGCGGCCTGCGCGATATCGCGGCGCGATACGGCCCGGAAGCCGCCGCCATCTATACCGGGCGCGGCAATTTCGAATTCGGGCTGTGTGAAACCTTCAACCCCGCGGGCACGTCGGAAAGCTCGGCTAATGCCGTGCTCTTCCCCTTCGGCTCGCCGAACAGCACCGGCGTCGGGGCGCTGTGCTATGCCGCGCAGGGCATGATCGCGCCACGCGCCTGCTTCGGCGAATATCTGCGCGGCATCTATGAAGACCTGGACAATGCCGACCTGATCCTGGTCTGGGGCGCCAACCCGGCGACCGATTCCCCGCCCAACAACATGCGCCGGTTAAAGGCGGCGCAGAAGCGCGGCGCCCGTGTCGTGGTGATCGACCATCGCCGCAGCGAGACCGCCCGGGCCCTGCGCACCCAATGGATCGGGATCAGGCCGGGTACTGACGGCGCGCTGGCGCTGGGCATGCTGAACATCATCATCGGCGAAGGGTTGCACGACCAGGCATTCGCCCGCGACTGGACCCACGGCTTCGAGGATTTGCGCGATTACGCCCGGGATTTCACCCCCGAACGGGTGGCGGCGATCACCGGCATTCCCGCCGCCACGATCATTGAACTGGCGCGCGACATCGCCAGGGCGGCGGGTTGCTCCTTCCTGATGTATACGGGACTTGAATATTCCAACAGCGGCGTTCAGGCGATCCGCGCGGTCTGGACACTGCAAGCGCTGGCCGGCCATCTGGACGTACCGGGCGGCAAGCTGTTCCGCATGCCAAACCGCCCGCGCACCGGCCGCGTCCTGACCGAACCGCCGGCTGGCGGACGCCCGCCCATCGGCGCGGACGAGTTCCCGCTCTACCGCCAGACCCGCAACGAGGCCCATGCGTCCTGCCTGCCCCGTGCGATCCTTGAGGGCGATCCCTATCCGGTCCGCGCGCTGATCGTCAGCGGCGCCTCTATCATCACCGCCTGGCCGAACCCGGGCCGCTGGCGCCAGGCGCTGGGCGCGCTCGACCTGCTGGTGGCGGTGAACCGTTTCCCGACCGCGGACATGGCCTATGCCGACCTGATCCTGCCGGCCGCGACCATGTTCGAGACCCTGTCCTACATGACCCTCGACAGCCGCATCCAGTTGCGCCAACGGGTCATCGAACCGCTGGGCGAGGCGCGCGGCGACTACCTGATCTTCGCCGAGTTGGCGCGCCGCCTGGGCTATGGCGACCTGTGGCCACAAAGCGAGGAGGCCATGGTCGAGCGCGCGCTGGAAGGAACCGGTGTGGCGCTGGCGGATCTACTCGCCCATCCCGAGGGCGTGGATTTGCCCGTCCCCGAAATGCGCTACCGCAAATACGAAACCGGCGAACTGCGCGCCGACGGCAAACCCGGCTTCGAAACCCCGACGGGCAAGTTCGAGATCGCGTCGGAATGGCTGCGCGCCGAGGGATACGAGCCCTTGCCGGTCTATACCGAGCCGCGCGAGGGGCCGCTGGCGGCCGGCGCCCCGGTGGACACTTATCCGCTGGTCTTCAATTCCGGGGCGCGCACGCAATCGGCCTTCCGCTCGCAGCATTACAACATCCCCCCGCTGGTGGCGCTGCAGCCGCGGCCGCAAGTGACCATCCACAGCGCCGACGCCGCGGCGCGCGGCATCGCCGACGGCGACCCGGTGGATGTGATTTCGCCCCGCGGGCGGGTGCGTTTCTGGGCAAACGTTACCGATGACATCGCGCGCGGCGCGGTGGAGGCCAACATGGGCGGCGGCGGTCCGCTGGGCGCCGAAGCCTGGCAGAACGCCAACGTCAACGAACTGACGGACCCGGATAATTACGACCCGCTGTCCGGCTTTCCGGTTTACAAAGCGCTGCTCTGCGACGTGGTTTTGGCCCGTTAAATCCTGAACATCCGGCATGGGAAAGACAAATCGCCACCCGGCCTTGATTTGGCTGGAATGCCCCCCTGTTTTCAGGCAGTGTGCGCGGCCGGTCGATGATAGGCTGGCGATCGGGGCGCGGCATGCGCCCGCATAACGGAGACGCCGGTGGGTCTGGCCAATGCTGCCTTAATGATTACGGTGCTGCTCTGGGGCTCAATGCTGCCGGTGCTGGACGTGCTGTTGCGTCAATATGATCCCTTCACGCTGAATGTCGCGCGCTATGTGATGGCGATCCCGTTATCGCTGACCATGCTGCGCCTGGCCGAAAAGGGGCCGCTGCTGCCGCGCGGCGTGCCGGCCTTGCGGATCTTGTGGCTGGGAGGCGGCATCGCGGGCTTCGTCATGCTGTTCAGTTTCGGCATCATCTATTCCGACACGCTGACCGCGATCGCGATCATGGCGGCGGGGCCGGTGGTCGCAAATCTGGTCGCCCGATTCGGCTTCGGCGAACCGCCGGCGCCCGGGATCGCCCTTGGGCTGACGGCCTCCGTCGCCGGCGGCATGCTGGCCATGCTGGACCTGTCGAAAGGCGGGTTCGAAATCGGGTTCGGTGGCGGCGAGCCGCTGCTGGTGGCCTCCACCGCATGCTGGGCCTGGTATTCGCTGGCGGCCCAGCGCTGGATGCGGGGCCTGTCGCAGATGCGCATCACCGGGCTGACGGTTCCCGCGGCGGGCCTTTGGGTGTTCGCGGCGTATCTGGTGCTCATGGTCGCGGGCCATGTGCCGACACCGCCGCCCATGCCGGGGTTCCGCGAGGTCGGACTGATCGCCTGGTCCGCGCTGGGCGGCGCCTCCATCGCGGTGTTCCTGTGGAATTACGGGGTTCGCCATATCGGTATTCAGGTTGCGTCGATGTTCGTCAACCTGACCCCGATTGTCGGCGTTCTGGTCGCCATATGGCTGGGCGCCACACCGCGTATCGAGCAATTGCTGGGCGGCGCGCTGATCGTCGGCGCCGTCATCTGGGTACAGACCCGCCGCAAGAAGACCGCCGCCATCACGGATGCCCCGGCATGATCCCGGCGACCGTTCCCCAGGCCGTATTGGAAGCGCGGCGCGGCATCGGCTGGATGCTGGTGACGATGATCCTGTTCGTCTCGATGGACACGGTGGCCAAGCATCTGACGGCGCTATACCCGGTGACCCAGGTAGTCTGGGCACGGTTCGTCTTCCATACTCTGCTGATCGGAATATTGCTGGCGCCGCGCGCGCGGCTGACCATGGTAACCCGGCGGCCGGGGCTGCAATTCCTGCGTTCCACCCTGCTATTGGCCACCACGATACTGTTCTTCAGCGGGCTGCGGATACTGCCCATGGCCGAGAGCGCCGCCATGATGCAGGTCGGACCGCTGGTCATCACCGCCCTTTCGGTGCCGTTGCTGGGCGAGTTGGTGGGCATCCGCCGGTGGATGGGCGTCATCGCGGGCTTCGCCGGGGCGCTGCTGATCATCCGGCCGGGTTCCGAGGCCATGCAGATCGCCATCCTGCTGCCGCTGGCGGCCGCGGTCAGCAACGCGCTGTACCAGATCACCACGCGTATTCTCAGCCGCAGCGAAAGCACCATGACGATCCTGTTCTACACGCCCCTGACCGGCGCCCTGTTGATGAGCGCGGCCGTGCCGCTGTTCTGGGTAACACCGGATGCCGAGGGTTGGGCGATGATGGCGTTGCTGGGGCTGATCGGCGGGGTCAGCCATTTCACCCTGATCAAGGCCTTCACGGCGGCCCCTGCCGCCACCGTCGCGCCGTTCGGCTATTCCTCGCTGATCTGGGCGACCCTGTCCGGGCTGGTCTTCTTCGGCGATTTTCCAGATCGCTGGACCATCATCGGCGCGCTGGTGATCGCCGGTAGCGGCCTCTACATCCTGCACCGCGAGCATGTACGGAAACGGTCGGACTGAAACCGCTCGTATGGCTTCAGGCCGGTGGCACCGGCAGTTCGGTGGTGTGCTTGATCTCTTCCATGACGAAACTGGCCGACACGTCGGTCAGGTCGACCCTGGAAATGAGCCTCTGATAGACCGCGTCATAGGCCGCCATGTCTGGAATCCGGGCATATAAGATGTAATCGATATCGCCGCTGGTCCGGTACACGCCGACGATTTCCGGAATGTCCTGCACGGCCTTGTGAAACCGCGCCAGCCAGTCCGCGTCGTGACGCCCGGCGCGGATCGTGACAAAGGCAGCCAACCGCAGGTCGAGCGCTTCGGGATCAACCAGCGCGACGGTACGGGTGATAACGCCGTCGTCGTGGAGCCGGCGTACCCGGCGCCAGCAAGCGTTCCGCGACAGCCCGACTTTCTCGCCGAGATCCTCGACAGAGATATCCGCGTCCCGCTGAAGGAAACGCAGAATCTTCCGGTCAAATTCATCAAGCTTACCCATTGCTGGCCTTAATATGGGATATTTTCCCAACTGAAAAGCCATTTTCAGGATAAACGGGAAAAAATCCTCGCCAATCCGCGCTATTCTTTGCGTAACGTTATCGCCAGGAGTCGCACCCATGCCGCCAGTTTCCCACGACCTTATCGAAACCATTCGCCGGGCACTGATCGGCGAAGACCGGATGCTGGACGGGCCATATGGGCCGCGGCCGCTGGTGTATGCGGACTATACGGCTTCGGGCCGCAGTCTGGATTTCATCGAGGATTACATCCGCGAAGAGGTCATGCCCTTCTACGCCAACACCCATAGCGAAACTTCCGGCACCGGCCGGCAGACCACCCGGTTTCGCGAGGATGCCCGGCGCATCATCAAGCGGTGCGTTCATGGCGGCGACGACGATCTGGTAATCTTCTGCGGCTCGGGCGCGACGGCGGCGATCAACAAGCTGATCGACATCCTTGAAATCCGCATCCCGTCTCGGCTCGACCGGGCCCATGGCTTTACCCGGCAGATTCCCGAGGTCGAACGGCCGGTGGTGTTCGTCGGGCCGTACGAGCATCATTCCAACGAACTTCCCTGGCGCGAGACCATCGCCGACGTGATCGAAATTCCCGAGGACGAAGGCGGGCAGGTGGATATCGAAGCGCTGGAAGACGCGCTGAAGCGCCATGCCGGCCGCGCCCTGAAAATCGGCAGTTTCTCCGCGGCCTCCAACGTGAC
>JAOUMF010000237.1 GCA_029881615.1 Alphaproteobacteria bacterium
CGTGCTGGGCAACCGGCACAGGCTGATGGCCTGCTCCAGCCCGACCGGCCCGGCCTTCGAGGGCGCACAGATCAGCAGCGGCCAGCGCGCCGCGCCCGGCGCCATCGAACGCGTACGCATCGACCCGGAAACCCTGGAGCCGCGCTTCAGCGTTATCGGATCGAAGGCCTGGTCGGACGAGGAAAAATTCGCCAAGGTCGCCGCGCGCAGCGGTGTCACCGGCATTTGCGGATCCGGCATTATCGAGGTCATAGGCGAGATGTTCCTGGCCGGGCTGTTGACCACCGACGGCATCATCGACGGGTCGCTGGCAGGCCGCACGGACCGCCTGGTCCAGCAGGGGCGTACATGGGCGTACGTCCTGCATCGCGGCGAGCCGGAGATCGTCGTCACCCAGACCGACATCCGCGCCATCCAGCTCGCCAAGGCGGCGCTGTACGCGGGCGCGCGGCTGCTGATGGACCGCATGGGGGTCGAGACGGTGGACCGGGTGGTGCTGGCCGGCGCCTTCGGCACCCATATCGATCCGAAATACGCCATGCTGCTGGGCATGATCCCCGACTGCCCGCTGGAACATGTGCAATCGGCCGGCAACGCGGCGGGCACCGGGGCGCGCATCGCCTTGCTTAACGCCGCCGCGCGGGCCGAGATCGAGCGCGTCGTGCATGATATCGAAAAGGTCGAAACCGCCGTCGAGCCCCGCTTCCAGGAACATTTCGTCGAGGCCATGGCCCTGCCCCACAAGACCGCCGCCTATCCCAACCTTGCAACGGTTGTCACCCTGCCGGAACCGAAGGTCGCCAGTGATGCCGGGGGTGCGGGAGAAACGGGTGGCAGGCCCCGCAGGCGTCGCCGGGGCTGAGCTAGCGACCGTTCAGGTTCCGGTAATGTTTGCGGTAGTATGTTGCTGCCATGAATAAGCTTATTTTCATTTTGGGATCCGCCCTGTCGCTTTGTCTCGCGGCCCTGCCCGCGCAGGCCGACGAGGCGGCGCTGGCGCGGGCTATTATTGAGGCCAACGCGGCGGGGACGGAGACGCCGCGGGTTTCCGTGCTGGATCCCAAGATCGATCTCGACGGCGCCTACCGGGTGCAGCAGGTCGTGGTCGATGATATGCTGGCGGGCGGCGATAGCGTGGCCGGCTACAAGGCTGGGCTAACCGGCAAGCTGGCGCGCTGGTGGTTCGGCATCGACAAGCCGGTATTCGGCGTGGTTCCGGCATCCGGCCTGCGCAAGACCGGCGCCGTGATCGGCCAGCCCAAGGGCCGTCATATGCTGCTGGAAACCGAAATCGCCTTTGTGGCGGGCGCGCGGATCGACAAGCCCGTGGCCGATATCGCGGCGTTGAAACCGTTGATGCGGGGCGTCGTGCCGGTTATCGAGGCGCCGGCCGGCGGTTTCCCGGAATCCCAGGCCCGCAAGCTGACAGTCACCGACATCGTTGCCAACAATGTTTCCGCCCATCTGTTGATCGTCGGTGCCGAACAGCCGGTAGAGGGGCTGAACCTGACGACCTTGCCAGGTGTTTTGACGCTGGACGGCGAAGTCGTCAGCAAGGGTGCGGGCGCCGACGCGATGGGCGATCCCTGGGCAGCCGCCTTGTGGCTGGTCAATGTCGCGATCGGGCAGGGCCGCGTGATCGAGCCCGGCCATTTTCTGTCTACCGGTGTTATCGGAAAGCGCGTCGAGAGCGCGCCGGGCCGCTATCTGGCCGAATTCGGCAAATTGGGGACGATCGAATTCACCATTGAATAGGCGCTCTGCGCAGATATGGCCTGTATTCGGCGTAGTCCCATATATCTGGCATACCATGTTCCCTGCGACATTTTGGCACGGGTTAAAGCCATAAATTACCTGCGGTTAAGCTTGCGCCGCATGTCGATCCCGCATAATATCCACTTGCAATTGAGAACCATTCGCAATTAGATTGCGTAATGCCGTTGGTAAATTCGGTGCATGGGGTGCCGGGCGGCCAGATATGGGAAGTTTATTGTGGGGACTGTGATGCGCGGTGTTTTGAAGTTCGTGAACTCGATAAATCCGGATCGGGTCCGGCGGTCGATGTCGGTGACCGGGCTGGCGGTAGTTTTTGCCGCCGGCATCGCGGGGGCGGCCGCGGCTGAGGAGGTAAATCTCTATTCCTACCGCCAGGAATTTCTGATTCGCCCCTTGCTGGATGCCTTTACCAAGGAGACCGGCATCGCGGTCAACGTCCAGTATGTTAAGGGTGGCATCCTCAAACGGATGCAGGAAGAAGGCGATGCCAGCGTTGCCGATCTGGTGCTGGCCGCCGATATCGCGACGCTTAGCCAGCATGTCGAGGCCGATACGTTCCAGCCGGTCGATTCGGCGGTGCTGAAGGCCAATATTCCGGCGCAGTTTCGTGATCCGGAAGGCCGATGGTTCGGGCTTACCACAAGGGCCCGCGTTATCGTTTATTCGAAGGATCGGATAAATCCGTCCGAGATCGGGACCTACGAGGATTTGACCGATCCCAAATGGGCGGGGCGTATCTGTACCCGGTCGTCCGGCCATGTCTATATGAAATCCCTGCTGGCCTCGATCATCGTGGCCAAGGGTGAGGAAATCGCACAGGGCTGGGCCAAGGGAGTGAATGACAATCTTGCCCGCAAGCCCCAGGGCAACGACCGCGCCCAGGTCAAGGCGATCTGGCAGGGTGAATGCGATATCGCGTTGATCAACACCTATTATCTCGGCGCCATGCAGTTTAACGAGGCCGAGCCGGAACAGAAGGAATGGGTGGCTTCGATAGGCGTGATCTTTCCCAATCGGGACGATCGCGGTACCCATATCAATATTTCGGGTGGCGGCGTCGCAAAGCATGCGAAAAACAGGGATAACGCGGTGAAGCTTCTGGAATTTCTCAGCGACGCCCGGGCCCAGGAATATTATGCCGGCAGCAATTTCGAGTATCCGGTGAAAGCGGGCGTCAAGTGGCACCCGGCGGTAGAGGCCTGGGGCCGTTTCCATGCCGACGAAGCACCGCTCTTCGAAATCGCCAAACAAGTGCCGCTGGCGATCAAGCTTTACGACCGGGCCGGGTACCGGTAGGGCATGGGTATTTTCGGTCAGGTTTTCATCGGTCGGCAGGGTCGGGATTCATTACTTTGCCATATCCTTCCGGGATACATGGATAGATCCCGACCATGGCGGTAATCGGGGAAATTCAGAGCCCGTTGCGGCGCTGGCGGCTGTGGCGGCGGCCCCGTTTCGATGGCTGGACCGCCGGCGCCATGCTGCTGGCGCTGGTGGTGGCCAGCCCGATCGTTTCGGTCGCCGTCATGGCGCTGGGCTCGGACGAGGGGGTTTGGGCGCATCTGGTATCCACCGTGATGCCCGGCTATCTGCTCAACAGTTTGCTGCTGGGGTTGGGCGTTGCCGTTGGCGTGCTGATCGTGGGTATCGGGCCGGCCTGGCTGGTATCGGTCTGCCGGTTTCCGGGACGGGGTGTTTTCGAATGGGCACTGTTGTTGCCGCTGGCCGTGCCGCCCTATGTCATCGCCTTCGTCTATACTGATCTGCTGGAATATGCGGGCCCCGTGCAGACGGGCCTGCGTGAACTATTCGGCTGGCAGTCGTCGCGCGATTACTGGTTCCCCGACATCCGCACCATCGGCGGCGCGGCGACCATGATGACGCTGGTTTTCTATCCTTACGTCTATCTGTTGACCCGTGCCGCATTCGTTTCGCAGTCGGTCTGCCTGCTGGAGGCCAGCCGTGTGCTGGGCCGCGGGGCCTGGGGCAGCTTTTTTACCGTTGCCTTGCCGATGGCGCGTCCGGCCATTGTCGCCGGGCTTTCGCTTGCGCTCATGGAAACCCTGGCCGATTTTGGCACGGTGCAGTATTTCGCGGTCGATACCTTCACCACCGGCATTTACCGGGTCTGGCTGGACGTCAATGAATCGGCGGCGGCGCAGATGGCCGCGACTCTGACTCTGCTGGTTCTCGCCCTGATCTGGATCGAACGCCGTTCGCGCCGGTTTCAGCGCTATCACCAGACCACCACGCGCTACCGCGCCCTGCCGGGATATGAACTTGCGGGATGGCGCAAATGGGCCGCCGTCGCCGCCTGCGCCGCGCCCATCGCGCTGGGATTCCTTGCTCCCGCCTGGGTTCTGGGCGGCCATGCGCTGGGCAATCTGGCGCGCGGGCTGGATACGCGTTTTATCGAGGATTTCGGCAACAGCCTGATGCTGGCCACCTTAGCCGCGACCGTGTGCATCGCCGCGGCGATCTTCCTCGCCTACGGGGTGCGGCTGTCGGGAGGCCGGTTGTTGGGCGGGCTCAATCGTTTCGCCAGCATTGGCTACGCCATACCGGGCTCGGTGCTGGCGGTCGGCGCGGTGCCGCCGCTGGCCCGCCTGGATCACGCCATCGACGGCGCCATGCAGGCAGCCTTCGGTATTTCCACGGGGTTGCTGCTCAGCGGCACGGTGGCCGCCCTGATCTTCGCCTACCTGGTGCGTTTCATGGCGCTGGCCAACGGCGCGGTGGAATCGGCGCTGGTGCGCGTCACCCCCAACATGGACGCCGCCGCCCGCACCCTGGGCGAAGGCAAATGGGGCGTGCTCGCCCGCGTCCACCTGCCGCTGATCAGGGGCGGCGTGCTGGCCGGCGCCATCCTGGTCTTCGTCGAGGTGCTCAAAGAGCTTCCCGCCACCATCCTGCTGCGCCCCTTTAATTTCCAGACGCTGGCGACGAGGGCCTATGAATACGCCAGCGAGGAACGCATCGCCGAAGCCGCCCTGCCGGCCCTGACCATCGTGCTGGCGGGGATTATCCCGGTGATCATCCTCAGCCGTGCG
>JAOUMF010000238.1 GCA_029881615.1 Alphaproteobacteria bacterium
GCAAACTGGAATTCACGGGCCATTTCGCGCGACCGGATTTCGCCGCGATGGGCATTGGCGACGCCACGATCGAATGGGATCGCGCCTTGCTGGCCGCGGGCGTCAGCGATCTGCGTGGCACCGGAAATGCACTCGCCCTGCGGATGGGCAAGGCTGAGGCGGAATTCGCGCCGGGTTCGACCAGCCCGGCAATCGGCAGCGGCATCCATGCGGCGGTGGGCGACTCGTTCACCACGCCTTGGCCGGCGACCGACGACCTGCCCTTCCATTTCACCCTGGATATGGCCGGCAGTGGCGGGCTGTCCTTCACTCCCTCGGCCAAGGAAACGGCGGTGACGCTGAAGTCGGCCTGGCCACATCCCCGGTTCGACGGGGCCTGGCTGCCCGAAGAGCGGACCGTGAGCGCGGACGGGTTCGAGGCCCATTGGTCGGTATCCTGGTTCGGCCGCGACTTTCCGCAGGAATGGACCGAAGAGGACAATACGGGAAATCTGTCACACCGGATCGAGCAATCCCGCTTTGGCGCATCGTTGATCACCCCGGTTGATTTCTACCTGAAATCCGAACGTTCGGTGAAATATGCGCTGCTGTTCATCCTGCTGATCTTCGCCACGGTGTTCATCCTGGAGGTCGCGGTGCCGGTGCGCATCCATCTGATTCAGTACGCGCTGGTCGGCTTCGCCATGTCGGTGTTCTACCTGTTGCTGCTGGCGTTGGCCGAAGTGATCGGTTTCGCCGCCGGCTTCGCGTTTGCGGCCCTGGCCTCGGCGGGCATGGTCACGCTCTATCTGGGCCGGGCGATGGGCAGTGTCGGGCGCGGCGCGCAACTGGCCGCGGTTCAGGCCGGCATATATGGCTTCCTCTATATCGTGCTGCAGCTTGAGGACTATGCCCTGCTGGCCGGCGCGGTGGGAATGGTGGCGGCGCTGGCGGCCGTGATGTATGCCAGCCGCAATATCGACTGGTACGGGCTAGGCCAGGCACCGGAGGATGGGGAGTAGCGGTTAGCTGATGACTAACGGTCAGGGCGTTGAATTCCATGCTGGAAGGCAACGCCCCTTCCCCCGCCGTACCGCGCGCCCTATCCTGGGCCGTAACGACAAACAGAATCGAAAGACGCCATGATGGACGCAGTGAAGCCGGGTCTTATGGGCAGCGTGGATTTGACGGTGGGCGAGGAACATACCGCGCCCAGCGTGGGCAGCGGCGCGATCCATGTGCTGGGCACGCCGGTGATGATCAATTTGATGGAAGCCGCCGCCCTGGCCGCGGCGGAATATCTTCTGCCGGCGGGTCATCAGAGCCTGGGTATCCACCTCGACGTCAGCCATTTGGCGGCCACGCCGGTCGGCATGAAGGTGACGGCCACCGCGGAAGTAACGGCGGTCGAGGGCAACCGCATCAAATTCCGCGTCGAAGCCCATGACGAAGCCGACCTGATCGGCGAAGGCACCCATGAGCGCGTGGTGGTGAACGTGGAACGCTTCGACAAGCGGGTACGGGCAAAGGCGGCCGGCGCTTAAGGCGGCGTCCCTGTCCAAAGCTACACGGACTCGCCCAACCTTTCCCTCAATATGCCGCTCTCCTCGATGATCTCACCGACCAGATGTTCGCGGCGGTAGGCCATGATGTGGACGCCGTGAACACCCTTGATCTCGCGAACCTGCTGGATCAGGTCGATGCAGAGTTTCTTGCCTTCCTCGCCAGGTTTTTCGGCGCGTTCCAGGCGATCGATGATCTCGTCGGGGACATGAATGCCCGGCACGTTACTGCGCATCCAGCGGGCTGATTTGGCCGAGGCCAACGGCCCGACGCCCGCCAGGATAAAGACCTTCTCGTCCAGCCCCATGTCGCGCACCCGTTCCATGAAACGCCGGAACACCGCGATATCGAAGATGTAATTGGTTTGAATGAAATCGGCGCCGGCCGCCACCTTCTTGGCCAACCGATCGGCGCGCCATTCCAGCGGCGGGATGCAGGGGTTTTCGGCGGCACCCAGGAAAATCTGCGGCGGCGTGGTCAGCTTGCGTCCCGACAGGAAGGCGCCCTCGTCGCGCATGGTGCGCAGCGTGCGCAGCAACGACAAGGCATCGAAATCGAACACCGGCTTGGCGCCCGGCTGGTCGCCCACGCCGACACCGTCGCCGGTCAGGCACAGGATATTGCCGACCCCCATCGCCGCCGCGCCCAGCACGTCGCCCTGGATGGCGATACGGTTACGGTCCCGGCATGAAATCTGCAGCACCGTGCCCATTCCCTGGCGAACCAGCAGCGAGCAGATTCCCATCGACGACATATGGCAGTTGGCGCCCGAGGCGTCGGTCGCGTTGATCGCGTCGGCAACGTTCCATAACGGCTCCGCCGCCTTGAAGACGTCGCGCGGATCGGCCGAATCCGGCGGGTTCAACTCGGCGGTGACGGCAAAATCGCCCCGGCGCAGCACGCGCTCGAGAAACGAGGCCGACTTGTGCCCCGGTAAAGGCGTCAGCGGCGGATCGATGGTTGGATCGAAGGGTTCGCGTTCATGAAAAGCGGGCATCAAACCTGTTCCTTGCCTTTTTTCGGCTTGCCGCCGATAGAGCCTTCTTCCGGCTTGTCACCGACGGGGCCTTCTTCCGGCTTATCACCGACTGATTTTTCCTGTCCCGCCTCTGCGTCATAGACCGAGGTGCGCTGGCGCGACCACTGAACCGAAAGCGCCGCATCCGGCTCGAAGGCGACCGGGGCTGCGGCGGGTTCTATTTCGCGCGCCTTGCGGAAGGCACGGGCCAGCATATGCTTGGACGGATCGGCGGATTGCCGGGCCTCGCGCATCTCGGCAGCCTTCTCGCGCGCCACCCGCAGCCAGCTTGAAGAGCCCTCCAACTCGCGGTTGACCGGCGGCTGAACGACCCGGATCCGGTCCAGCCCCTCGGGCATCCGCGCCGCGCCGTCCCAGGCCTCGACCCAGACACAACGCATCCAGGGGCGCACCTCGCAATTGCCGTTCCCGCGCACCCCGCCGCAGGGGCCATTGCGAAGGTTCTTGGGGCAGTTCATCGGGCAGGTCATACCGGTCGAGGACAGCACGCACTGACCGCACATCTTGCAATCGAACAGGAAACCCTTGGTGTTGCGTTCCAGAAAGGCAAACGGCGCCTCCAACCGCTCATAACCGATACGGCGGAACAGTGGATCGAGGGCCACGATGACCGCCTCGAACAGGCGATACAAGCGCTGGAAAAAGCGCGAACGGCGCGTGGCGAAAAGACGAACGGCGTACATGGCCTGACAGCCCCATCAACGAAAGATGCCGGACGCTATCACGGGGCGGCGGCGCGCAGCATCGGAACTGCGACGCCCATGTAATGAAATAGCGACTTGCGGGATGTTCCCGTCAGCGGCGGGTCAGGGTACGGCCTACCGCGTCTTTCCAGCCGGTATATTTCCGTTGGCGTTCGGCCTCGCCCATGGCGGGCGCGAAACGACGGTCCAGCGCCCAGCTTTCGGCGAATTTTTCCGGCCCGGGGTAGAATCCGGTTTGCATGCCGGCCAGCCAGGCCGCGCCCAGCGCCGTGGTCTCCATCACTTGCGGTCGATCCACCGCCGCATTCAGCAAATCGGCCAGGCGCTGCATGGTCCAGTGGGAAGCCACCATGCCGCCATCGACGCGCAGCACGGTCTCGCCCGCGCCGTTCCAATCGCCCTGCATGGCCTCCAGCAGATCGCGAGTCTGGTAGCAAACGCTTTCCAGCGCCGCCCGGGCGATTTCCCGCGGGCCGGTTCCCCGGGTCAGGCCATAAATGGCCCCCCGGCATTCCGCATCCCAATAGGGCGCGCCCAGCCCGACAAAAGCAGGAACCAGATAGACATCCTGATTGGCATCGGCGGCATCCGCCAGCGCGCCGGTTTCCGCCGCATCCTTGATGATACCCAGCCCGTCGCGCAGCCACTGCACCGCGGCACCCGCAACGAAGATCGATCCTTCCAGGGCATATGTCGGCTTGCCGTCAAGCTGGTAGGCGATGGTGGTCAGCAGCCTGTTGGTCGACCGGACCGCCGTTTCCCCGGTATTCAGCAGGGCAAAACAGCCTGTGCCGTAGGTGGATTTCATCATGCCGGGGTTAAAACAAGCCTGGCCGACGGTCGCCGCCTGCTGGTCGCCGGCGATGCCGGCTATACGAATAGGCGCGCCGAAGATACCCGCTTCCGTCTCGCCGAAATCGGCGGCGCTATCCCGCACCTCGGGCAGAACCCCGGCCGGCACGCGGATTAATTCCAGCAGCTCCTCGCTCCAGCGCCCTTCATGGATATCGTACAGCAAGGTGCGGCTGGCATTGGTGGCGTCGGTGGCATGTACCCGCCCGCCGGTCAGACGCCAAAGCAAGAAACTGTCCACGGTGCCGAAGGCCAGCCGCCCGGCCGCGGCCGCCTGGCGCGCACCATCGACATTGTCGAGAATCCAGGCCAGCTTGGTGCCGGAAAAATAGGGGTCCAACAGCAGCCCGGTCCTGGCCGAGACCCGTTCTTCCGCCCCTTCCCGTTTCAGGCCGGCGCAGATGTCGGCGGTGCGCCTGTCCTGCCAGACGATCGCGCGGTGGATCGCCTTGCCGGTTTCCCGATCCCAGACGACAGTGGTTTCACGCTGGTTGGTGATGCCGATAGCAGCGATGTCTTTTGCCGCCGCGCCGGCCTTGGCCATGGCGCCCCGGCAAGTGGCCAAGGTCGAATTCCAGATATCCTCTGGCTCATGCTCAACCCAGCCGGAACGGGGGAAATGCTGTTCGAATTCCTGCTGATCAACCGCAGCGATTCGATATTTCTGGTCGAAGAGAATGGCGCGGG
>JAOUMF010000239.1 GCA_029881615.1 Alphaproteobacteria bacterium
GGCCATCCGTCAACTTCACGCGACCCGACCCCTGTACATGCAGCATGAAGGCAGCCAGCGGATCCTTGAGCCATACCAGTTCCATGCCCTTGCCAGCCAACACGCCGTTCTGAATGTCGCCGCGCGCGAAATAGGGTTTCAATTGACCATGATCCACGCGGCCAACGACGGTTCGGCCCGAAAGCGCCGGATCGAAATCACCGAGATTTACAGTCACATGATCGGGGGGTTTACGATAAACCGGAACGTTATAATCGGTATCGGGGGTGATGGACCCCTGAAGTTCGATTTCGTAATAACCGGTGAACAAGCCATCCGCCTTGTCGTTATTGGACACGGCCCAGGGCTGAAACCATTGTTCGAAATAAGCGCGCACGGCAAGGTCATGTCCGACAGGCAGCGATTGCGCCGCCCGGCAGGCAGGCTGAATATCGGCAACGGTGGCGCCGGGTATTCTCGCCCCCAGGTCTTTATCCGAAGGCATTTTCAGGAATTTAGCACAGGAACGCAGCAAAGCCGGCAGCGCCTCGGCATGACGGTCCGAGTTCCAGCCCGGCAGACCATCGAATCCCACGGGGGACAGAACAGCCTGTTCCGGCAGCGGTTGTTGAGGCGGCGTAACTTCGTCCTGGTCGCAAGCGGAAAGCGAAATCAAGGTGCCTGCGAGAAATCCCGCAGTGGCGGCACGCAACAGTCTCTTTTTACGACAAGGCGGCAATGTCCGAATGCTGCGGGCCATCACAGCCCGCGCTACCCTTCGCTGCCCGTTGCAACCAACAGCCAGTTCGGGTTGTTGCTTTTCGTATTGCGGCAGAAGGTCCATACGTCGGTTACCTTAACCACGTTCGCGGGGTCGCCTTCTATGATTTCGCCCGCCGCGTCTTTCAGGGCATTTACCTGCTCGGTGACGATCTTCACGGTGACGCTGGCAAGGTTTTTGTCCAGTGAAGCCCGGATTATCTCCGATTCATCGATGCCGACAATCGTGGTTTCCAGCTCGTGGCCGGCCTTTTCACGCTCCTGAATGGCGCCCGAGAAATTCTCGAATACCGTCGTATCAAGTAGCGTTTTCAGCAGCTTGACGTCGCCCTTGGCAAAGGCGTCAAGAATCATTTCAAAGGCCATGCGGGCACCCTTGATAAATTCCTTTTCGCGGAAAGACGGATCGGCAATTTTGATTTGTGCGATTCCAGCTTCCAGCGGCGTCATGGATGCAATTTCTTCGGCCGTTGGCGTGTGCCTGCCCTGCAGTTCCACGACATTATCATTTGTAGTCTGATTGCGATCGGGGATGCTTAAAGTATCCGCCTTGTGACCTTCATCTTCGCCACGCCGTCCCAAAACCGACCCGAGCTTGAAAATCAGGAATAGCGCGAGTACCGCGAAAAGAATAATATCGATTGCCTGAAAGCCGCCGCCCATCAAGAACTCTTTCCAAATTTAATATGAGAAACTGCCGGATTCAGGCTCACTTATAGTAGCACCTGTTGCCAGCGGGGTATTTCATCCCTACATGCCATATTAACACATCGTGCGACCGATGGGTCCAATGCTGTTTCATAACATGTTTTGAACGCAATACCACCGGCTGTTTAGATAGATACTGATTAAGAAAAGAACAAGTGTGCCCTTATTTTTGATTCTGGTTTTTATCGGCGTTCCCATTCTGGAAATCGCCCTGTTCATCCAGGCCGGAGATCTTTTCGGCCTGTGGCCGACCCTCGCGGCTATCGTGGCCACGGCAATTATCGGGGGCGCATTGATCCGCGCCCAGGGGTTGGCCACCATCGCCCGTGCACGTCACAGCCTCGACCAGGGGCAGGCGCCGGTTCAGGAAGTGTTTACCGGGATATGCCTGCTGTTGGCAGGCGCACTGTTGATGACGCCGGGTTTTCTGACCGACAGTGTTGGGTTTTTGCTGTTGATTCCGCCAGTCCGGCGTTTTTTGGGGCAGTGGCTGATGCAGGTGCTGGTTTATGGCAAGAATTCACGCATGTGGGTGAATGGCGAGGAGATCGTCACTCCCGGGCAGAGCCGCAACAGATCGGACCGTGACGCGATCGACGTCGACTTCACGGAAGTGCCGCCTGACGCGATAGACCCACCGAACAAGCGCTGACTGCAGGACCCCCAAAAGGCCTGATGGTTGTCTCTGTCCTTAAACCATGCTAGGGCAACAGCCGTTCAAATGAACCGAACCGATTCAGTCTGAATGGATAAAATAGCCCGCTATTTCAAAGGGCGAGCAACATTGTCCAACCAGGAATATCCACGGAGTTACAAATGACAGACGAAACAGCGGCGGGGTCCGAGGGCGCCGCACAAAGCCCGAAGTTTGAGATTGTTCATCAGTATATAAAGGACCTGTCGCTGGAGATTCCGGGCGCTCCGCAAATTTTCAGGACTCAGGGCGCGCCGGAAGTGGCGGTCAATGTCGATGTTGGCGTCCAGCCCGCCGGCAATAATGATTATGAAATCGTGCTGCGGATCGATGCGCGTGGCAAGTCGGGCGACAACCCGCTTTTCATTGTCGAGCTTGCCTATGGCGGGTTGTTTCGTACCGAGGGAGAAATCCCGCAGGACCATCTGCAGGCGTTGCTGATGATCGAAGGCCCGCGGATGTTGTTTCCCTTTGCCCGCAACGTTGTCGCAAGCATTACCCGTGACGGCGGCTTGCCGCCACTGATGATCAGCCCGATTGATTTCGTACAGCTGTTTCGCAACAGGATCGCACATGCCCAGGCCGAGGCCGCGGCAAAAAACGGCGGCGACGCGACAACCTAACTATTCCAGACAGGTTCCGTCAGGCGTTTCAGGAACTCGCGGTGCGCCGCGAGTTCCTCTTCGCTGGCCTCATGCGGGCGCGCCGGGCGGGCGATCCGTTCAACAGGGACCGCCGCCTGAACCGGGCCACCCGCGGGATCGTCCGTCAAACCAAAACCGCGTTGACGTCCGCCCATAAGCTCCAGATATACTTCGGCCAACAGTTCGGCATCCAGCAACGCGCCATGTTTGGTACGCGCGGTATTGTCGATATTAAAGCGTCGGCAAAGAGCATCGAGGCTGGCCTGCGCGCCGGGAAACTTGTCGCGGGCCATCCGGACCGTATCGACGGCCTGATTCATGGGGATCGACGCGAAACCCGCGGCTTTCAGTTCGGCGTTGATAAAGCCCATATCGAAGCTGGCATTATGAATGATCAACTTCGTGTCGCCGACAAATTCCAGAAAGTCTCCAACGATTTCCGAGAAAATCGGCTTGTCGGACAAAAACCCTTCGCTAAGACCATGAACCTGAAAGGCCTCGGTCGGCATATCGCGATCGGGATTGATATATTGATGATAGGTGTTGCCGGTAGGGACATGATTGAACAGTTCCACGCACCCGATCTCCACAATCCGGTGGCCATCGCCCGGACTAAGGCCCGTGGTCTCGGTATCGAGTACAATTTCACGCATGTTTTCGCCCCTTGGCTCGCCAATATCCACCGCGAATTAATTTGACGATATGGGTCAGCCGGCGCAAGGATTCTCGGCGCCCCAGCCCGGTTTGCACGACAAAATCGGCATATCGGCGTTTTTTTGCATCGGGCATCTGGCGAGATCTGATTTCGGCAAGCCTCTGTTCGGTCATGCCCGGACGACGCAAGACACGCTGAGCCTGAATAAAGGCGGGGGCGGTGACGACGATCGTCAGGTCGCACTCGCCATCGCGCTTGACCTCAAACAGCAGCGGCACATCAAGCACGACTACGGGCTCTCGCCGCAATGCACATTGCTTCAGAAACTTTTGCGTTTCACGCCGTACCAGGGGGTGAACGATTGCCTCCAGCCTGGCAAGCGATTCAGGCTTGTTAAAGACAAGTGATCCCAATGTCTTACGGTTAACCGCACCGCCCTCTATTGCCGAGGGAAAGGCTTCGCCAACCGCCGCGACGGCCGCCCCGCCACGCATGAAAAGCCTGTGAACGGCGGCATCCGAGTCATGAATCGGCAAACCCATGCGCGCCAGAACCTGTGTCGCGGTCGTCTTGCCCATGCCGATCGAGCCGGTTAGTCCGATAACGATCATAATTGCCGTTCAGCTTTCCCGAAGGTCCCGCAAAATAAAATTTCGCAAGCCGTCGTCAACTTCAGGCCGTACGCCAAACCAGCCCTCAAATCCGGGGCGGGCCTGGTGCAGTAGCATTCCGAGGCCATCCACCACCTTGTTGCCCCGTGCCCGGGCCGCGGCCAGCAAACCGGTTTCCAATGGCGAATAAACAATATCATAAACGGTCGCGTCTTTCGGCAGGGCATCCAGCCGAATTTCAAGCGACGGCTGGCCCGTCATGCCCAGCGTTGTCGTATTGATTACCAGGGCGGCGCCATTCAGCGCCTCATCTCGCTGATCCCAGGAAACGGCACTGCATTGTGGGTCCAGGGCGCGCGCCAGTTCACGGGCGCGTTCCAGGGTCCGGTTGACGATGCGGATTGACTGAACGCCGGCGTCGATAAGGGCGACACAGGCCGATCGCGCCGCGCCGCCAGCCCCCAGAACGACCGCGGGGCCGGCCGCCGCGCGCCAGTCGCTTCGTTCACGCAAATTTTCCAACAGACCGAAGGCATCGGTATTGCTACCCTGCAATGTGCCGTCGGAGCCAATCATGACGGTGTTGACCGCGCCAATCCGACGCGCCAATGGGTCGACGGTATCGCAAACCAGCAAGGCGGTCTCTTTATGAGGAACGGTAATATTTACGCCACGCAAACCCAGCGCTGGCAGTGCCCG
>JAOUMF010000240.1 GCA_029881615.1 Alphaproteobacteria bacterium
CTGCTCAAGGCGAAGGGAAGCTGGCGCACGATGGATTATGCGACCATCGAGAAGCTGACCTCCAACGATGTCGACCTGTCGCAGAACTGGAACGGCGCGGCCATGCGTGCGCGGCTGCAGCGCCCGACGCTGAAATACGCCTATCCGAAGGAAGGCTTCACCGGCTGGATGGATAATGTCGCCGTCCTGAAGGGGGCTCCGAATCAGGAAAACGCGAAACTGTTCATGAACTTCATCATGGATCCGGACAATGCTGCCATGATTTCCAATTTCGCCCGCTACGCCAATGGCATCGTCGGCGGCGAGAAGGGCATGGAAAAGGAAATGACCGATGCGCCGGAAATCATTATGCCGGCCGACGCACCGGCGCCCGAATTTGTGCCGCCCTGCGAACAGGATGTCGTGGAGCTATATAACAAGATTTGGGAACGCTTGAAGCAGTAAACGCTTGTTAAAGGGGGGCGGTTCGCATTGGACCGCCCCCATTTTTTGTTATCGCATAGCAGGACCGGAAACCATGCCCGATCGTACCGACAAGACCGCCGTGAAGACTGCCCATGATTTGGGGATCATGCGGGGGGCGCCGGTACCGCCAACGGGCCGCGTGCCGTTTCAGGATTGGGACCGGGCGCCGTGGAACCGCTGGACCTTTCAGCATATCCGGGAAATCCTGCCGACGACCGAGGTCTGGCGCGGTAGTGGCCCGGTCTGGCAACTGCCCGGCGCGCCACGGAATCTCGACGATTTATCCTTCGCGGCTGACAGCGGCGACGAGACGACCATCGCCCAATGGCTGAACGATGATTTCACCGACGGCTTCATTGTCCTGCATCGCGGATCCATCGTCTTCGAACGCTATATGAACGGCATGACGGAACGCAGCCTGCATCTGTCGCAGTCCATGGCCAAGTCGGTCACGGGAACGGTTGCCGGCATTCTGGTCGGGCAAGGGCTGCTCGATCCCGACTGTCCGGTCACCGAATATCTGCCCGAATTGAAACGCACCGCCTGGAATGGCGCGACGTTGCGCCACGTCCTGGATATGACCAGCGGCGTTCGCTATGTCGAGGATTACGAAGCGCTGGATTCGGACATGGCCATTACCGACATGGCCGCCGGCTGGAAACCCAGGCGAGGCCGTGCGCCGACCTGCATCTGGGACCAGATCATGACCCTGAAAACGCGCGAACGAGTGCATGGCGCGTCATTCGAATACAAGACCATCGAGGCGGATGTGCTGGCCTATTGCATGATCCGCGCGACTGGCACGGGGCTGGCCGAACTGTTCAGCCGCGAATTATGGGCCCCGATGGGAGCGGAGGAAAGCGCCTGCATGACGGTCGATTCCACCGGCTATCCGCTTGCCGACGCGGGTTTCAATGCGACACTTCGCGACTACGCGCGCTTCGGTCTGGTGCATCTTAATGGTGGCATCGGCAACGGGCGGCGCATCCTCCCCTTGGAATGGGTCGAGGATACCCGCAAGGGTGACCCCGCGCTTTTCAATGCTCCCTATACCGATACGCTGCCCAATGGGGCCTATCGAAACACGTTCTGGGTCGAGGATCACCGCCGCCAGGCTTACATGGCCATCGGCGTTTTCGGCCAATTCATTTACGTTGATCCGGAAGAGGAACTGGTCGCGGTCAAGCTGTCCAGCTGGCCAGAATTCCTGTCGCCCCCAAGGGCGCGCACATTCCTTAATGCAGTTCATGGCATCGCGGCCCGGCTGGGCGGAACCACCTGAGAAAGCCGGGAGATCAGACCATGCCAGACCTTGCACAACAATATACATTAGCCAACTGGCGCACCGCGCCGTTCAATCGACGGGCGTTTCATCATGTGCGCGAGATCGTGCCGACCGCCGAGATCGCGGCGGACCGGAACGCGCCGGCGCCCTTCACCGCGGCGCCGCGGGATATTACCGGCATTGCCTTCGAAGGGGCGGGCGGCGTGGAAACGACGCTCGGCCGATTTCTGCCCGACGGCTTTACCGATGCGCTGATCGTGCTGCAAGGCAAGCAGATAATCTGTGAATGGTACGATGAAGATTACGATCCCGCCTTTCCCCATATTGTTTTTTCGGTCAGCAAGTCGATCACCAGTTGCCTTGCCGGGATCATGGCGGACCAGGGACTGATCGATCCGGATGCCCCGGCGGTCCGTTACATCCCGGAGGCCGAGGGCAGCGCCTATGGCGACTGTACCGTCCGCCATATCCTGGACATGACCGTCGATATCGATTTCGAGGAATCCTATCTGGACCCGGACGGCGCCTTCGCCCGCTATCGCGAGGCCACCGGCTGGAACCCGCTACGCGACCCCGCCAATCCACCCGATCTGCGCAGTTTCCTGGTTAGCCTGGGCCGCACCGGCAAGCCGCATGGCGAGACCTTCCGCTATATCTCGCCGAATTCCGATTTCCTGGGTTGGTTGCTGGAACGGGTTGGCGGCAAGCCCCTGGCGGAACTGTTGTCGGCGCATATCTGGCGACCCATGGGCGCGCGGGACGCGGCCTATATCACCGTCGACCGGCTGGGCGCGCCGCGCACCGCCGGCGGCATCTGTACAACCGCGCACGATCTTGCCCTGTTCGGCGCAATGATGCGCGATGGCGGCAAGGCCCCGAACGGGCGGCAAGTCGTTCCGGCCGGCTGGGTTGCCGACATTCGAAACAATGGCGATCGCCAGGCATGGCTCAACGGCGACCCCGGTTTCAGCAGCCTGCTGCCCGACGGGCGTTATCGCAGCAAATGGTATCAGACCGGCAACCGGCATGGCGCCTTCTGCGCCATCGGCATCCACGGTCAGTGGATCTATGTGGATCCGGCCGCCGATGCGGTGATCGTCAAGCTGTCGGCACAGCCCGAACCGCTGGACGACCTGCTGGACAAGGCCAACCTGCGCGCCTTCGACGCGATCTGCCGGGCATTGAAATAAACCCAAGCCTTTTGCGTCGCGTCGAAGTCTCGTAGACTGGCGCGCTGATTAAGCTTCAGGGTCGCAGGGGAACTCGATTCAGGAAAGTCGTCGACGGCGCGGCAAAGTCTTCCGCCGCCATAATGCAAAAGGAGAAAGGCGAAGATGTCGGACCGGAATCCGGTACGCTTGGCGGTGGTTGGGGCGGGCCCTATTGGCCGAAGGCACTTGCAGGCGATTGCGGCCGAGCCTTCCTGTCAGGCGGTGGCGGTCGTCGACCCGGCGTCTTCGGGCGTTGAAGCGGCAAACGAGTGGAGCCTTCCTCACTATGCCGACCTCGAAACAATGCTCGACGAGGTCGCGCCGGAAGGCGTGATAAACGCGACGCCCAATTCTGCCCATGTGCCGTTATCGCTGGCCTGTGTGAAACGCGGTATACCGGTTCTGGTGGAAAAACCGATTGCCGACAGGCTCGACCCGGCGCTGGCGCTGGCCGACGCCTCCGAAGCGGCACGTGTCCCGGTTCTGGTAGGGCATCATCGGCGCCATAACCCGATCGTCCGCAAGGCCCGGGAGATTGTACGGTCTGGCGTGCTCGGCCGCCTGACGGCGGTGTCCGCGACATGGATGGCACACAAACCGGATGATTATTTCAACGTCGCCTGGCGGCGTGAAGCCGGCGGCGGGCCAATCCTGATCAATCTGATCCACGATATCGACAATCTGCGTTTCATCGCGGGCGATATCGAGGCGGTGCAGGGCATGACGTCGAACGCGCGTCGTGGTTTTGCCGTCGAGGACACGGCGGCCCTGTTGTTGCGCTTTCGCGACGGTGCGCTCGGGACGGTCATGCTGTCCGATACCGTCACGGCCCCCTGGAGCTGGGAGCTGACCTCGGGCGAGCAAACATCCTACATCTATCCGAAAACCGGGCAGGATTGCTATTTGTTCGCGGGCACCGAAGGGGCGCTCGCGGTGCCTTCCCTGCGATTATGGCGGTATGAAGGGGCGGCGAATTGGCAGTCGCCGCTGCCGGAAGTAAGGCTTCCGGTTGACGAGGCAGACCCGATTCGTGTTCAGGCCAGCCATTTCGCCGATGTCATTCGGGGGCGCGCCGAACCGCTGATCACCGCGCGCGACGCGGCCCGAACCCTTGAAGCGACACTCGCCGTGACCAGGGCGGCGGCCGGCGGAGGCGAAATCGTGCTGTCCGGTTAGCGCCGTCAAGATGTCATGGCGGGCTTTGCCAGTATTGGGCCGAAGCCGTGGACGGTCGCTCTATGTGCCGTTACTGTTTTCAACAGGGATAAGCCCTCAGGAAAGTCTCTGTCACTACCGCGATAAATTATTGAAAACCAATATATTTCCAGGAGATCACAGATTTGAGCGTCGCCAACAGCCGCCTCGGCATCGCCTTCATAATTCTCGGTATGGCGTTGTTCACGATAAACGACGCCCTGGGCAAATGGCTGGTCGCGGACTACGCCGTCGGCCAATTGATCGCCATCCGCAGCCTGGTTGCCCTGATAATGCTGTTGCCGCTGCTATATCGCCGGCCCGACATCTGGCGGCGGCGGCCAGCCCAGCCGGGCATGCACCTGCTGCGGGTGGTTCTGGTGGCGGCCGAGGTGTCGTGTTTTTACTGGGCCGTGCGCTATCTGCCGCTGGCCGAAACCTTCATGTTTTATCTGGCGGCGCCTATATTCGTCACCGCGCTATCGGTACCGCTGCTGGGCGAGCGCGTCGGATTTCATCGCTGGTCGGCGATCCTCGTCGGGTTCGCCGGCGTGGTGTTGATCCTCGGCCCCGGTGCGGCAGCCTTTTCCTGGCCCGCCCTGATCGC
>JAOUMF010000241.1 GCA_029881615.1 Alphaproteobacteria bacterium
CCGCTGTCGATCCCGGGGGTGGTAGCCGCCTCGATGCTGGTCTTCATCCCAACGGTGGGTGATTACATCACGCCTCAGCTGGTTGGCGGCCCGAACGGAGCGATGGTCGGCAACCTCATGCATGCAATGTTTTTCAAGGCCAATGACTGGCCACTGGGATCGGCGCTGGCAATCGTCTCGGCCACCACGATAACCCTGGTCAGCCTGACCATCTGGTTTGTAACCAAATACGCACGGAACAGGACACCATGAAGACACGCGCCAAATCGGGAATTGGCATCCGCGGATTGACGATATACGGCATTCTGTATCTCGTTTTCCTCTATGTGCCGGTGTTGTTTCTGCCGTTGTTTTCCTTCAATGACAGCATTCATATTTCGTTTCCGCTGAAGGGCTTCACCGTCAAATGGTATGAACATATGTTCGCCAATGCGGAGTTGCTGGATGCGTTCGTCAACAGTCTCAAGGTAGCGGGATCGGTTTCGGTAATCAGCACGGTGCTGGGCGTCATGGCCGCGCGGGCTTTTACCCGTTACCGGTTTCGCGGGCAGCGCCCGGCGCTGGGCTTGCTGGCATTGCCACTGGTGGTGCCGGGCATCATTCTGGGCATTGCGCTGCTGATCATGTCGAAATGGGCTGGTTTTCAGCTTTCCCTGATAACGATAGCCGCCGCGCATGTGCTGATCGCCACACCGTTCGCCACCTTTGTCATGATCTCGCGCCTGGAAGGGTTCGATCCCAATCTGGAAGAAGCCTCGCGCGATCTCGGCGAATCCGGCTGGACGACATTCTGGCGGGTGACATTTCCACTGGCGCTGCCGGGTATCGTCGCCAGTTTGTTGCTGACCTTCATCGAATCCTTCGATGAGTTCATTCTGGCCTTTTTCCTGTCAGGCGACGAAGCGACCATGCCGCTCTATATCTGGAGCCAGCTGCGTTTCCCCAGGAATTTGCCGGTGGTGCTGGCGCTCGGCGCTTGCATCCTGGCGGCCTCCATAATCCTCGTCGCGTTCGCCGAATGGGTACGTCGTCAAGGGGTCAGCCCGACCCCGAAATCAGAAAATCAATAGGCATATCATGGAAAACAGATCAGATTTCGTCTCCCTCCGCGACGTATCCAAATATTTTGGCTCGGTGCGCGCCGTTGACGGCGTATCGCTGGACATAGCCCAGGGTGAATTCTTTGCGCTGCTGGGTCCGTCGGGATGTGGCAAGACCACGCTTTTACGTATCCTTGGCGGGTTCGAGGCGTCGAACAGCGGCAGCGTCCATATCGACGGCGCCAATCTGACCGACGAACCGGCCAATCTGCGGCCGGTCAATATGGTGTTTCAGAATTACGCAATCTTCCCACATCTCAATGTACGCCAGAACATCGGCTATGGCCTGCGTCAGGAAGGGTTGTCGGCGGCGGAAATGAGCCAGCGGATCGATGAGGCGCTGGCAACGGTCAAGCTGGAAGGATATGGCGATCGTGGATCGACGGAACTTTCCGGCGGCCAGCGTCAGCGCGTGGCGCTGGCCCGCGCGCTTGTCAAACATCCCAAGGTGCTGCTTCTGGACGAACCGCTGAGCGCGCTGGACAAAAATCTGCGCGAACTGATGCGGGTAGAACTGCGAGCGCTTCAGCAAAAGGTGGGAATTACCTTCATCTTCGTTACCCACGACCAGGAAGAGGCGCTCTCCATGGCCGATCGCATCGCCGTCATGTCCGACGGCAAGGTGCGTCAGGTGGATACCCCCGAACATTTGTACGAGGCGCCCGCCACCCGCGAGGTTGCCGCTTTCATCGGGTCGATGAATTTTCTCGACGGCTCTGTTGAGGGCGCGGCGAATGGCATGGTGACGGTCAATGCGGGCCCGCTGGGCAAGTTGCAGGTCAAACCATCCGGGGACGGCGCGCCGGCGGCAGGCGAGGCAGTCACGATCGGGATCAGGCCCGAGAAGCTGACGCTTCTCGATAAGGCGCCGGCCTCCGGTGACAATGTCATCAAGGGCAGGCTGACCGCCGCCTCCTATCTGGGCGAACGCAACCATTTCTTCGTGAGCGTCGAAGGCGTGGACGCGCCGATCTCGGTAGCCAGCCAGAACAGCAGTCCGGTGGATCACAAGGGGTGGATCGAAGGCAGCGAGGTATGGCTGACCTGGAAACCAGAAGGCGCGCGTCTTCTTCTCTCTTGATTACATTCATTCTTTAAGGTTTTAGCATGACACGAGATCCGCGTTACGACGTCCTTTTCGAGCCGGTGAAAATTGGTCCGGTTACCGCCAGGAACCGTTTTTATCAGGTTCCCCATTGTAACGGCATGGGATTCAATGCGCCTCAGACCCACGCACGGATGCGTGCCATGAAAGGCGAGGGCGGGTGGGCCGTGGTCTGCACCGAGGAATGCATGATCCACCCGTCGTCCGACTATTCGCCCGAACCGCAGGCCCGGCTCTGGGAAGATCAGGACATCAAGTATCTGGCGCTGATGGTGGACGCCCTGCACGGCGAGGGCGCGCTGGCCGGCGTGCAGCTTGCCCATAACGGAGTCGGCGCGCAGAACCTGTATACCCGGCTCAAGCCGATCGGGCCGTCCCATCAGGCGGGGATCATCGGCGTGCCCACCCAGACCCGCGCAATGGACAAGGCGGACATCAAGGAATATCGACGCTGGCACCGCAACGCCGCGCTACGCGCGAAACAGGCGGACGCGGATATCGTCTATGTTTACGCGGCGCATGATTCGACGTTGCTGATGCATTTCCTGCAGAGCCGCCGCAACCAGCGCACGGACGAATATGGCGGTTCGCTGGAAAACCGGATTCGATTGTTCCGCGAGGTGCTGGAGGAGACCAAGGATGCCGTGGGCGACCGCTGCGCCGTCGCCGTGCGCGTGGCCGTGGACGAGTTGCTGGGTCCCGACGGCATCACCGCCGACGGCGAGGGCCGCGAGATCGTCGAACGGCTCGCCGAGCTTCCCGATCTGTGGGACGTCAATGTTGCGAACTGGGAAAACGATTCGGTGACTTCCCGCTTCGGCGAGGAAGGCATTCAGGAACAATATGTCGGCTTCGTGAAATCGCTGACCAGCAAGCCGGTAGTCGGCGTCGGTTGGTTTACCTCGCCCGACACCATGGTCAGCCAGATCAAGCGCGGGGTACTGGACATGATCGGCGCGGCGCGCCCCTCGATCGCCGACCCGTTTCTGCCGCAAAAGATCGAGGAAGGCCGAATCGACGAGATCCGCGAATGCATCGGCTGCAACATCTGCGTCTCGGGGCAGCTTACCTTCACGCCGATGCGCTGTACCCAGAACCCCACGGTGGGCGAGGAATGGCGGCGCGGCTGGCATCCGGAAAAAATTCCGTCCAAGGGGTCCGAGGCACGTGTCCTGGTCGTCGGGGCCGGCCCATCTGGACTGGAGGCCACGCGGGCGCTGGGGCAGCGCGGTTACGCGGTCACCCTGGCCGAGGCCAGCAAGGAGTTCGGCGGTCGTGTCACTCGAGAATCCGGCTTGCCTGGCCTAAACGCCTGGGCGCGGGTGCGCGACTGGCGCGTTGGCCGGATTCGCGAGATGGCCAATGTCGAGACCTATCTCGACAGCGCGCTAACCGCCGAACAGGTTCTGGAATTCGGTTTCGAGCATGTTATTCTGGCGACCGGCGCGACATGGCGTCGCGACGGCGTCGGCGTCAACAACACCGCGCCGATCCCGGGCGCGGACGGGCCGGCTGTTTACACGCCAGAGGACGTTTTCGCCGGCACGGCCATTGCCGGTCCGGTGCTGGTGTTCGATGATGATAATTTCTATATGGGTGGCGTGATTGCCGAGAAACTGCGCGGCGACGGGCTGGAAGTTACCCTGGCAACCACCGAATCGGTGGTTTCGGCCTGGACTTCGCGTACCCTCGAACAGACTCGCATCCAGACCCGCGTCCTGGAACTCGGCATCTCGGTCGTGCCGCTGCATAACTTGGCCAAGGTAGGGGCGGGAGAGGCGGAGCTTTCCTGTGTTTATACCGAGCGTCGGCGGACCGTGCCGGCGGCCTCGGTGGTCATGGTCACATCGCGCCGACCGAATGATGCGCTCCGTCAGGAACTGATAGGCGACGAGCAGAAATTGGCGGCGGCAGGCATTCTGTCTGTCCAGGCGATTGGCGATTGCGACGTTCCCTCGACCATCGCCGCGGCCGTCTATGACGGCCACCGGACCGCCCGCGAACTCGACGCTGATATCGATCCTGACCTGCCGTTCCGGCGCGAGCATATCCATCTGGAAGAAGCTAACTGACGACAACGATATCAGGGGCAGCAATGGTTCGGGATCCGCGCTACGACATCCTGTTCGAGCCGGTCAAAATTGGCCCGGTCACGGCGAAAAACCGGTTTTACCAGGTGCCTCACTGCACCGGCGACGGCTGGTTGCGCCCGCGCATGCTGGCTTCGTTGCGCGGGGCCAAGGCCGAGGGCGGTTGGGGCGTGGTCTGCACCGAATATTGCTCGATCCATCCCTCTTCGGACGATCTTCCCTATCCGTCGGCCAGCCTTTGGAACGATAGCGACATCAGGGCCAACGCGCTTATGACCGATGCGGTTCACGCGCATAATGCCCTGGCCGGTGTCGAGCTCTGGTATGGCGGCGGCCGCACTGCAAATCTGCATAGCCGCGAGGTCGCGCTGGGCTTGAACAGCAGACCCAACGTTGCCGGCGATCCCTATCAGACGCGGGCGATGGACAAGCAGGATATCCGTGATCTGCGCAA
>JAOUMF010000242.1 GCA_029881615.1 Alphaproteobacteria bacterium
GCGGCTATCTGGATATCGTATGCGACTTCATCCTCTATAGCGGCTGGGCCTTCGCCTTCGCGCTGGCCGACCCGTCGCACGCCATTCCGGCGGCCTTCCTGATGCTCAGCTTCATGGGGACGGGCAGCTCATTCCTGGCCTACGCGATCTTCGCCGCCAAGCGCGGCATCACCACGGAAATCAGCGGCTCCAAGTCGCTCTATTACCTTGGCGGCCTGACCGAGGGGACGGAGACCATCCTGATCTTCATGGGTTTCTGCCTGGCGCCGGATTATTTCGCATTCATGGCGTATGCGTTCGCGGCCGCCTGCTGGGTGACGACGGTATCGCGCATGCTGGCGGCGGCGAGGAGTTTCCGGGAGTAGAAAAGAAACGGGGCGGTTGTCTCGAGTGACCTCGCCGAACGCTCCTTCCGCCGGCCGCCAGTAACGCTGGCATCTGCTGGCCTTCGTCGCAACCCGGCCCTATGATCCCCAAGGCACAGAGAGAGGAATTCGCCCCATGAAACTCTATGATTTCCCGTTATCCCCCAGCCCCCGCCGGGCGCGTGTGTTTGCTGCCGAGAAGGGCATCGCGCTGGAGACGGTTACCGTCAATATCCGCGAGATGGAGCAGTTCGGTGACTCTTTCCGCAAGATCAGTCCCAACTGTACCGTTCCCGTGCTGGAACTGGATGATGGCACATTGTTGACCGACAGCTTCGCGATCTGGCGCTATCTAGAGGAAATTCAGCCGGAACCGCCGCTGATGGGTCGCGCGCCGCTGGAAAAGGCGATGGTGGAACAATGGCTGCGGCGGATCGAGCTGGATGGTTATCAGGCCTGCGTCGAGGCGATCCGCAATGGCGCCGAGCGTTTCAAGGATCGCGCCGTTCCCAGTACCGTGCCTTTCGCGCAGATTCCCGAACTCGCCGAGCGCGGCCTTAAGCGTGTCGGGATGTTCTTTGGAGTTCTGGACGAGCGTCTACGCGCGAGTGAATATATTGCCGGCCCCGATTACACCGCCGCCGACATCCACGCCATGATCACCGTCGATTTTGCCATCAACGGGCTGCAGCTATCGCCACCCGATGGGCTTGCCGCATTGAAGGCGTGGCATGAAAAGGTCTCGGCCCGGCCCAGCGCAAAGGCGTGAGGCGGTCGATTTCCGGTAAATTAATTTGCTGAGAAACAAGGATTTGTTGAGATTCCTGGCCTTCTTTTCGCCGATTAGAGGGTGAATTCCCGCTATGTTCATCTCTCGTTCAAGTTCGACTGGTAATGTTCTGCTCGTGGATGCGTGACAATACCGATTGTTAATGTTTTTACGCCAGAGCTTTACCAGTGCGTGCTTTTCCGGGCGGTTGTTGGTTTTGACGAATGTTGAACCCGCCGACCGGATTTATTGGAGGTTTGATTATGGAACGGCGGAATTTTCTTCGATTGATGACGGGGACGGCGGCCGCGGCGTTAATACCCGCGCTGTCGGGTTGCGTGGTGGAAACCGTCGCTTACCGGCCGGTGCCGGTATATCGGCCCACGCCCCGGCCCATGTACAGGCCGGCGCCGCCGGCGCCAAGGCCGATATATCAGGCGCCGCAATATTATTATTATTACCCGAGCGTGGCGGTCTACTACCACGTTTCCACGGGTTATTACTGGTATTTCGAGGATGGCTTCTGGCTGTCCGTGCGGCGCTTGCCGCGCCACATCCGCCTGACTGGGCCGCGCCATAAGTTCGAGACCCGCTCTGAACATCCCTATGAATATTATCACGATCATCGCCGTTACTATGGCTCGCCCCAACGGGGGCGCGGGCCCGACCGAAATTGGCGATATGACCCGAATTTACGCGATCGTCGCCGTGATGGCGATGATCGGGTGAACGGACGAGACAGACGCCAGGGTGAAGACGGCCGGGTCAATGGCCGTGACCGCCGTCAGGAGCCGGTTAGTGGACGTGGCGGGCGTGAGGGTGACGAACGTGGCGGCCTGTTTGACAGAAACCGCCGCCAGGAGCCGCCAAATAATCGGAGCGGCGGGCGTGGCGACGATGATGGCAATGCCGGGCTAAACCGCAACCGCCGCCAGGAGCCGCCAAATAATCGGAGCGGTGGGCGTGGCGACGATGATGGCAATGCCGGACTGAACCGTAATCGCCGCCAGACGCCGGAGACGACCCGGGGGCTTCCGGAAGTGAAGCCGGGGAATGGTAACGGCGGTCGGAATCAGCCTGAGAGGGGTGATTCGGGGCGTGCTCAGGGCCAGGTTCGCGGCCGGGATGATGGCAAGGGCAAGAAAAAGGGCGAGGAGCAAGCTGTGCCCTGGTTGCCCCTGCCGGACGATCAGTAGTGACGAAAACGGGAGCCTGCTTGCGCTGGCTCCCGTTACTGTATTGATGGATTTGGCCGGGTGAGAAAGTTCTTACTCGGCCTTGTTTTTGACGAAGAATTTTTTCAGGAAAGCCAGAGGCAATAGCAGCAGGAACCAGGCCTTCTTTAACAATACAAGCGCAACTGCCATGATTCCCGCAGCCGCCGCCTTGCCGTATTTGACCCCGACCAGTGCCGCCAGCACGCCTACCGCGCCTACCGCCGCAACCTTGTCGCCGTCCTGGAAATCGAAATAGGCCTGTTGGGCTTCCGGCTTATAGGCGTCGAGTGAAATTTCGACCAGACGCTGCAACTCGGCCTCCGACAGGTCCGCGCTATCGGGAATGATGCGGAAGGGAATATAGCCCTGACGATCGAATAAGGATGCCTTGGCGTTGATGACCATTTCACCTTCCCAGTCGATCAGGATGGCGTAATAAAGGTAGGACTTGTCCTTGTTCAATGTTGGCTGAACATACCAGCGAACCGGCTCGATGCGTTGCCCCAGCGCTTTTCCCTGCTCTCTTGACCCCTCAGCGAAATCGTTCCAGATCGCGTCGATTTCCGCCTGCCGGTCTGCGCCTTCCCAATCGTCCAGTTTTACATGGCCTTCCGAATCGGGAACCTCGACCATCACGGTGTCGATTCCCGGCGCCAGGCCGATGATCATCGCCTCGATCCCGTCACAGGATTCCCAGCCCCATTCGTTCATCAGGATGTTGCACCTGTCTTCTTTTTCAAAATATTGGGAATCTGGGGATATAGGAGAAATTTTTCCTCTGTACAAACTCAAGGGCTCGGTAAAATTTGCCGGGTTATAAGGGTTCTCCTGTGCCTGGACAATCGCCGGCTCCGAGAGGAATGCGGCGACGGAAATGAGCACGAATGCCACATTGTCTCTGAAATGTTTGTTCATCTGTTTTGTCCCTTCGGCGTTGATTGTATCGACAGGCCGGCCACCCGATAGTGACCGAATCCGCGATATCATCGAATATTCTGTGAAAGAAAAAGTTAACGATCCCGATTCTCGGCGGATTCAGGTTGAAAATCACCGAAACGCTGCCCCGGTCACTTCCCGCATTCCCCTTCCCGGGGCGCGCCGAATGAACAACCTTCTGAAACATTGCGTCTGGGCGCTTGACCTCCATGCCCGGAGCACCGACATTCTGCACCCATGACAATGGACGCAAAAATGGATACCCGGACACCGCAGGCGATCCGGCTGGCAGATTATCGATCGCCGGATTGGCGCATCGATACGGTTGATCTCGAATTCGATCTTGGCGAGGCTCGAACGCGGGTAAGCACTCGTCTGGTGGTGCGGCGCGATCACGACGGCCCGGCGCGACCGCTTGTGCTGGATGGGCAGGGGCTGAAGACCCTCTCGCTGGCCATCGACGGGCGCGCCCTGCGCGATGGCGATTACGTGATGACCGACGACAGCCTGACCATCGTCAACCCGCCAGAGGCCTTCACGCTGGAGACGCTGGTCGAAATTCATCCGGAGACCAACACCACGCTGGACGGGCTGTATAAATCCAGTGGCAATTTCTGCACCCAGTGCGAGGCAGAGGGGTTTCGGCGAATCACCTGGTTCCTGGATCGTCCCGACGCGCTGGCCACCTATAATGTGACGATCACGGCTGAAAAAGCGCGTTACCCTGTATTGCTGTCGAACGGCAATCTGGTTGATGCGACCGACTTGCCAGACGGGTTCCACCGTGCGGTCTGGCATGATCCATGGCCGAAGCCGGCTTATCTGTTCGCGCTGGTGGCCGGCGATCTCGGGGTTTACGAGGACACATATGTCACCGGGTCTGGCCGCGAGGTCGCCTGCAAGATCTATGTCGAGCGCGGCAATGAGGATCGCTGCGTCTGGGCCATGGCGGCGCTGAAGAATGCCATGCGTTGGGACGAGGAAGTGTTCGGCCTGGAATACGACCTCGACATTTACATGATCGTCGCAGTCAGCGATTTCAACATGGGGGCCATGGAGAACAAGGGGCTGAACGTCTTCAACGACAAGTTCGTGCTGGCCAGTCCCGCCACCGCCACCGACGGCGATTACCAGTTCATCGAAAGCGTCATCGCGCACGAATATTTCCATAACTGGACCGGCAACCGGGTGACCTGTCGCGACTGGTTTCAACTGTCCCTCAAGGAGGGGCTGACAGTGTTCCGCGATCAGCAGTTCTCGGCCGATATGCGCAGCGCCGCGGTCAAACGGATCGGCGACGTGCGGATGCTGCGCGGGCGTCAGTTTCCCGAGGATGCCGGCCCGCTGGCCCATCCGATCCGCCCGGAATCCTATATCGAGATCAATAATTTCTATACCGCCACGGTCTATGAAAAGGGTGCCGAGGTGGTGCGGATGATTCACACTCTTCTGGGGCCCGAT
>JAOUMF010000243.1 GCA_029881615.1 Alphaproteobacteria bacterium
TGCGCCGCTTCTTCCACCCCGGCATGGCATTCATCGAGGCCGAGATGGAGAAACCGGAGATGCAGGATTACGTCCTGCCCTTCGCCAAGGCCTTCAGCCGCCTGCAACAGGCCACGGCCTGGCTCGCCCAGCAGGGCCTGCGCGACCCGGAAGAGGCGGGCGCGGCGGCCAGCGACTATCTGCGCCTGTTCGGGCTGACGGCGCTGGCCTTCATGTGGGCACGCATGGCGGCCGTGGCGCTGGCGAAGCAGGCGGAAGGCGACGAGACAGGATTCTACGGCGCCAAGCTGACGACGGCGCGGTTCTACATGACCCGGATATTGCCGCAGACCTCAAGCCTGTTCGCCACCATCATGGCAGGGAAGAAGCCGATGATGGAGTTGGAGGCGGAGATGTTTTAGAGGGTGTGAGGGAGCGGCGGCGGTATGGATTGCATCGCCTTCGGTTTGCAATGAGTCGGAGGGGCGGGCGTTGGTCGCGGAAAGGAAAAGCCCCCCGCAACATGTGCGAGGGGCTTTCAAACTTTCAAGTGGGTCGTACGGCGTTGAACTTATGGTTACGGGAGTATCTCGTTGGTCACGAACCCGCCGGCGCCGATATATTGGAAGCCGACGCCGGCAATCGGATCATCGATCGTTTCGTCAATGACCATTACGCCGGACAGTTCTTCCCCGGTCGGTCCGTAAAACGCGCCACCGATCAGCGAGTTCGAGCTACAGGTTGCGCCCGCGGCACAATCGATCGACATGGTTGAAGCAAATCCGTTTCCAATGATATCGGTCTCGGCAATGGTCGCCGTGTATGAAGTTAGGCCCGCTATACTTCCACCCATCGACCCGCTGACCGTTCCGGCACTGAAATCGACGGACAGGCTAATGGCTCCGGCGTTAAGGACTTCTGTCGAAACAACATCTCCCGCAAGGTCCAGAACCTGTCCATAACTTTCATAGCGACCGTCATAGCTGGCGGATACGTCGGTTCGTGCCGCGATAGTGTCGGGATCGGTTTCAAATCCGATAACAAAGAAACCTTCTGAATCAAACCCCGCGCTGCCATCAGTTGGGGGGGGGCCTGCTGCATAGACATAGATATCACGGACCTCGGAATAGGTTCCGGTAAGGGCGGTATACAGGAGTGCCTCCTGCCCGTTTGCAAGGATGGCGCTTCCGCCTACAAAAACCAACGTCTCGCCCCTGTAGGTGATGGTTGGGTTGTCACCCCCGAAACTAGCAAGATCACCCGCCGGGTAAGTCACGGTTTCGGTGGACACAAGCAATCTGGTCTGCCCCGTTGCATAATCGGTTTCGAACTGCGCCAGACGCACCGTGATGGGCTGCCCCTCGGCATCGGCAATCACTTCGCCGCCGGCGGCGAATGCTAACCCATTGGCGGAATTGTTAGGATCGGTTGTTCCGATGTTTAAATCAAGGCCAGCGCTACCGCCACCGCCACCGCCACCGCAGGCCGCGAGAACGAGCAGGGCCGGAAGAGCGGCCACTCGAAAAATAATATTCATAAAGTTACTCCCCGTTAAAAAGTTATAGCCAAACGAAGCGTCTGGCTGAAAAGCAGCACAAAATATATTATTTTGAGGTTCCTTCGTTATCCTGAAACCAATGACGAAGGCACAAAACCCAGATCGAAACCGCCTGCGCAATTTATAAGCGGTGGAAAATATGTACGCAAACAAAATCGGCTATGAGTGTGACACTTTTTGCGTGTTCTATAGATTCTTAACCAGTAACGGTAGATCCCATGAATGGCTCTTTGTCCACGAGCCTTGGTATCAAGGCATCGGACCATCCCTGGATTGGCATCCAGCTTGAACCAGACCCTTCTGATTGGATATCTCTGAATGTCAAAAATTGCTTGTCAGGGAAAAGGTGCATTCCTGGACATTCACATTGTCAAAAATGGTTATGTTGGATTTGCCGCGTGACAGTTGGCACTGAAGCAATGGTGCGAAGCCGAGGATCACGAGTCGATTGTTTTTGGCGCTAAAATCAAGACCGAAAACTTCGTCTTCCCGGGGCACCGCATAGCCGATGCCGAAGATTTCATCATGGGACCGCCTGTCCAGAAAGGCGGAGGCCCCGGCGCTCCACCCGGATTCCCAGACATGTTCCGCCCCGAATGATCGCTTCAGTCCAATATAGCTGAACCTGTCATCACCTGAATTGTTACGGGTCAGGGAAAGCCCGACCGTCAGGGCCGTCCGTTTACTGACCGGCGCGCGCGCCAGACTGGAAAGGCGGTATTGCGTATATTCACTCCGCCTGCGACCGGGATCGTCGTACCAGATGCGGGAAACCCGTGCACCGAAGCGATAGCGTATGTTCTCCGTATAGAGTTCACGATCCAGCGAGGCGCCGAGCTGCCACATATTTTGTGCACTGATACGGTAGAGCCCGCGATAAATATCCGCCGAGATTGTGCGGCGTCCCTTGTTAACATCCGTTCCGTTGCTGATCGCGCCCGAGATATAGCCGCGGTTATAATCGGGATTGGAATAGCCTGTCCAACCCAGGTGGGTGGAAAAGGTTAGCTGGCTGGTGTCGGCTATTTCGAACCGGCGATAGGCGCCGGTATTGATCGAAATTCCGAATCCCGACTCTTCGGTTTCGTCGATTGCGGCGGTCAGCCCACCGAAAATCGGCGTTTCGGTATTCTGCGTGGCCCGGTTGATGTTTGAACTGGATGCAAATGCCAGGCCGAAGTTGAAGCCATAAGGGCGGCGCTTTAAAACCGCCCGGCGCGCGGCATTGAAACGGTCGCGCTCCGCTTCCGAGGTGGCGGTGGCGATCAACTGATCAAGCTGAAAGAGCGCCGTATCGAATCGTTCAAGCTGGATCAGGGCATTGACCAGATTCCACCGCGCAACGCGGGCCTCGGGATTTACGCGCAACACCTCGCGAAATGTTTCGGCCGCTTCGGTGTATTTTTTCCGAGCCATCAGGATCTGACCCTTGACGAAAGTCAGATCATTCTCGCTTGCCCCGGCGCTTTCGGCGATCTTGAGCGCGATGTCGTATTTTCCCGCCGCGATGGCGATTTGTATGGCGTTGGCCGGGTCAACGACCGTTGCTAGCTGAGCGGATGCCGCGAAGGGCAGGACGCAAAGCGACGCCGCCATAACCGCCATCCGCGAGCGCGATCGTATTCCAGATTTATTTAAACGCGACGCTTGATATGCAAAAAAGAATAACAGGCTCATTAATTTACTCTGATTTTTTCAAAAACCGACAATCCGCGCTGAATTCCAATATCTGGAATTCAGGAAAAATCGCAGAATTCAGGGAGATATGGCCGTAATTGCGGGAATTCCGTGGACCGTATACGGAATTCCGCAGGGAATTTCATGTCGGCAGTATACCGGGTTTTGGAGAGCAGTATACATATGAGTTTCGGCGGCCAGATTACCGACCTCTTCCCTGGTCAAATATACCGGTAATGGTTGAACCTGTTACCAATGCATCCGGGCTATAGTGTTACCTGTATTTTCGGTTGCTCAGAAAAGAGTTGGCGCTGGCGCCCGTGTTCCGACCTGTCGTGGACTGCCGCGCCTTCGGTTCGCAGTGGCCGATGACGGTGAGATCGGCGAATCGCCAGCGCCACGCTTCGCCCCGCCTCTCCACACTTCGCGCGTTAACCTTGTGGTAGCGGTGTTGTGGGATACTTTCCCCCGGTTCGTCCCCGCGCTCCCGCGCGGCGGGCGCGGTTTTTTGGGCGAAACGGGGAAGGGAACGGCGATGACGGCGGCGACGACAGCGGTGAATGACGGGCCGAGCGGCCTGGGGGGCTGGCTGATCCTGCCGGCGATCGGGCTGCTAATTTCGCCGCTGCGCATATTGGGGTATCTGTTCGGCGACATCATACCGATTTTTCAGGACGGCGCCTGGGAGGTGCTGACGACGCCGGGGAACGAGATGTATCACGTTCTTTGGGCGCCGCTGATTATTTTCGAGACTGTCGGAAACCTGTTTTTCGTTGGGTTCACGCTGGTGCTGCTCGTCCTGTTTTTCACCAAGTCCCATCGTTTTCCGAAACTGATGATCGCCTATCTGGTGTTGAACCTGGTATTTGTTGTTGCCGATACCGTATTGGCCGAATTCATCCCGTTCATTGCCGGGGAACACGATCCCGAGACCTACAAGGAAATTGCTCGCGGGGTGTTCGGCGTGGTGATTTGGGTGCCCTATTTCCTGGTCTCGAAACGGGTGAAGAATACCTTCGTGAAACCCGGCGCCGACCGGGCGGTGGCCGAAGTCTTCGCTTGAGCGCGACCGGCGCGGGGCGTTCGCGCCGCGCCTGCGCAAGGCTGCCGGTGGCGCTTTGCGGCGATCTGTCCTAGTCTTGCGGTTATACCGCAAGAACAGGAGGATATCGTGACAGGGAAAGTCTTCGGGCCGGCCGTTGCGCGGGCCATGATTCCAGCAGTGATTCCGGCCATGGTTCTGGCCCTGGTTCTGGCTTCGGCGTCCGGTTCGGCGCGGGCCGCCGAGGCGGTGCCCGGCGCGGCCGTCGGCGAGACGGTGGAATACCGGATCATGCATTCCAAATATGACGAGATCGGCCGCCATGCGGTGACCTTCTCGCGTGAGGGCGGGGATCTGATCGTCGATGTCGCGCTGAAGATCCAGGTCAAGCTGTTGTTCATCACGGTCCATTCGCTGACGGCGGAACGGCGCGAAACCTGGCGCGACGGGCGCATGATCGCCTATAGCTCGCACACCGAC
>JAOUMF010000244.1 GCA_029881615.1 Alphaproteobacteria bacterium
GAGCGCTTCTTCGTTGAAATTAGCTTCGGCCAGCGCATAGGCTTGGCGGATGCCCTCGGCGCCGGCGGTGCTGCCCGACGCATGGAAGCTTTCCAGCGCCGCCATGATCTTGCGTTTTTCCGAACCCTTGGTCGGCTCCAGCACCACACCGGCGGAACCGGCATAGGCGACGATGGCGATGGTGTCGGACTCGTCCATCTGATCCACCAGCATGCCCAGCGACTTCTTCAGAAGCGGCAGTTTGTCGGGCGAATTCATCGAGCCGGAAGTATCCACCAGGAATACCAGGTTGGCCGCCGGGCGGTCTTCCGCCGGAATGTCGTAGCCCTGCAGCCCGATGCGAATGATCTGCGTGCCCTCGTCCCAAGGGGTATCGTAGACCGCGATATCGGCGTTGAAGGGCCGGTCCTTGCTGTCCGGCAGCGCGTAATCGTAATTGAAGTAATTGATCAGTTCCTCGGTGCGCACCGCGTCCCTGGGCGGCAGCACGCCGTCCCGTAGATAACGCCTGACCACCGAATAAGCGGCGGTATCCACATCGATCGAGAAGGTCGAGACCGGCTCAGCCGAGACCTGCTTTACCGGGTTATCCTCGAAGTCCCGGTATTTTTCGTTTTCGGTACCCGGCTGCGGCATGTGCATGATCTGATCGTTCGCGACGATGCCGACCGCCGGCTTCGCCGGGGCGTAATTTTCAGCTTCGGTCGCGAGGCGCATGTCCTTCTTGACCTTCATCTCTCCATCCGCACGCGATCGCGGCATGGGTGCCTGGTTCACGACCGGCGCCGGCTGGGCCTGGATATATTGGCGGCCGTCCGAAACTCCCTCGGAAATGGAGATTTGTTTCTCACGGCCCAAATATGCGGTGGCCATAATTCCGGTCAGGGCCGTGCCGGTGAGCAAAATCCCGGTCAAGCCAACAATGATAATCGTTTTGCGTTTCATAGGAAAAACTCCCTCTTTCACGTTCAGGAAAATACGGTGTCAGAGGGGTATGCCGGCGAAAGGCCGCGCCGATGCCATGGGAGGGGAAAAAATGAGCCACCAAGTGCCGCCGCTCCCCGGCAATTAGTGTCGGCCATCCCCATAACCACCTTCGCGGGGCAGATGGAACGAGAGGATAACCAGGCGAGGCTTCCACACCTTTCCGTGTCTCCGTGGGGCGATCCGCGCCTACCGGTAAACCTCGCGCCAGGAATGTATGCCGCCGGCGGGGTCGGCCTCGTAGACGCCGCGAGCTATGGCGCGGGCGGTGCAGTCGGCGGCGATGGCGCCGATGCGGGCTATCATGGCCGGGCCCGGTGGGTCACCCTCGCCGGTGGCGATCACGAATACCGTGTCGCCGTCGAAGGGGGTGTGGGCCGGGCGCACGGCGCGGGCGATGCCGTCCTGGGCCATGATCGCGACGCGCTGGGCCTGGGGCCGGGTCAGGGGCGCGTTGACCGCCACCACGATCAGGGTGGTGTTGGCGCCGGGTTGCAGGGCCTCGGGCAGGTCGGGCTCCAGCGTGGCCGGTTTGCCGGGCGGTTTCTGGCCGCCCAGTTCGTTATTCTGTTCCAGCATCCAGGCCCACAGGACGGACTGGCCGGGCATCACGGCGGAGCCCGCCGGGTTCGCCGCGGCCAGCGCGCCGACGATCAGCCCGTCATCGTCTTGCGCCGAGACGCTGCCCAGCCCGCCCTTCAACAGGCCGGCTGTTGCGCCCATGCCAGCGCCGGCGTTGCCCAGCGCGAAATCCTCGCCCGCCGCGTCGCAGGCCGCCATGCCCAGGGCGCGGTAGGGCGGCATCTCGCCCCAATCCTTGGGCGCGCCGTTCAGCAAATCGAACAGGATCGCCGAGGGCACGATGGGCACCCGCGCCGCGCCGACCTGGAAGCCCCGCCCGCGCGCCGCCAGCCAGGATGCCACGCCGCTCGCCGCCTCCAGCCCGAAGGCTGAGCCGCCGGACAGCGCAATGGCGTCCACCCGCTCGACCAGGGCCGAGGGCTGCATCGCGTCGGTCTCGCGCGTGCCGGGCCCGCCACCGCGCACATCCACCGCCGCGATTGCCGGGTGGTCGGGCAGGACGACGGTGGTGCCGGTCAGGTGGCCGGCGCTTTCCGCATTACCGACGCGAATGCCGGGAACGTCGGTGATCAGATTGCGGGGGCCGGGGCGGATCATTGGTTTTTAACCTCGCCGCTCAACAGATCGACCGTGGCCGCCGCCATCACCTGGGCCGACTGAACCATGTCGTCGATGCCGACATATTCATCGGGCTGGTGGGCCAGGTCCAGGATGCCCGGACCATAGGCCACGCAATCCTTCAAATGTCCGACGCGCTGCACATGTTTCTGGTCGTAGGTGCCGGGCGAGGCGATATGTTGCGCGTCCTTGCCCAGCACCAGCGCGATGCCGTCATCGAGCGCGCGGACCAGGGGCGAGTCTTCCTCGGTCATCACCGGATCCACCGACCACAGGTCGCGCATCTCGTAGCGGAAATCGGCGCGTTCCTTGCTCACCGCCTCCAGCAAGCCGGCGATTTCCGCGCGGACCTCCTGCTGGCTTTCCTCGATCAGGTAGCGGCGGTCCAGCACCAGGCGGCATGAATCGGCCACCAACGCGGCGGGGAAACCGTCCTGCCCCTCCGGCAGGCCGCCATGGATGGAGTTGAAATTGAGGGTAGAGAACCGCGCGCCCTCGGGGATTACCGGCATGGCGGTGCGGCGCTGGTTCAGCTTGGGGTATAGCTCGCGCTCGACCTTATCCAGGAAGGCCGCCATGCCGCGCACGGCGGATGTGCCCAGGAACGGCATCGAGCCATGGGCGATACGGCCCTTGACCTCGACCTCGGCCCACCAGACACCGCGATGCCCAAGGCATACGCAATCCTTGTGCAGGGGTTCGGGGATGATGACGTAATCGACCCGGGGCTTCGAGAAATAACCCCGTTCGGCCAGCCAGGCGACGCCGGCATAGCCGCCGGTTTCCTCGTCCACCGTGCCGGAAATTTCAATCGCGCCGGGGAAGTCGGGCCAGTCGGCGATCAGCGCCTCTGCGGCGATCATGCTGGCCGCCAGGCCGCCCTTCATGTCGCAGGTTCCCCGGCCGTAGATCTTGCCGTCGCGGATTTCGGCGGCGAAGGGGTCCATGGTCCAGCCCTCGCCGGGCGTTACCACGTCGATATGGCTGTTGAAATGGATTGTTGGGCCGGGGCGCTTGCCCTCGATGCGGCAGATTACGTTGGTGCGGGGATAGCGGTCGCTGTCGCCGACGCCGCCCTCGGCCCGCAGGTATTCCACCGTGAAGCCATGCGATTTCAGGCGCCGCCCGATGAATTCGCAACAGTCGGTATAGGCGTCACCCGGCGGATTGATGGTTGGAATGCGGATCAAATCCTGGGTCAGCGCGACCAGATCGTCGCGCGAATTCTCGATCCGCTTGAAAACCCCGTCCTTGAGCCCGCCCGCGCTCACGAGCCTTCGGCCAGCTCCTGCAACGCCTCGCTATCGGGCAGTTCCACCATGCCGCCCTGCAGCAGCTTGATATAGCCCTTGCGCTTCAGGTTGGTGATGGTGCGACTGACCGTTTCGGTGGTGAGGCCAAGATAATCGGCGATATCGGCGCGCCCCATCGGCAGCAATATCGGCGAGGCCGGCGCACCGCGTTTCACCTGCCGGTCCGACAGGTTCAACAGGAATGAGACAATTTTTTCCTGCGCCGTCTTGCGGCCCAACAAAAGAATCTGGTCCTGCGCCTGGACCAGTTCGTTGGACGCCATGCCCAGCAGTCGCTTTTCCAGTTTGGGGAATTCGTCCAGCAGACGCTCCAGCTTACGACGCGAGAAACGGCACAATGATATCTGCCCCACTGCTTCGGCACTGTAGGCATATCGTTCGTTCATGGCGATGCCCAGAAAATCGCCTTCGAACAGGAAGCCGGTAATCTGCCGCCGTCCATCGGGCAGCAACTTATACAGTTTCACCGCGCCCTGCGTGACGTTGAACAGATAATCGGCAGCCTCGCCCTCGTCGATGATCGACCCATGCGGTTCGACCGTCGCCGTTTGCAGAATTGCCAGAAGGTGCGGCATTTCCCGATCGTTCAGGGCGCCACAGAAAGCCATATCCCGCACGGCACAGGCCGCGCAGGGGCTAACCTGCTCCGTCGTATCGGATTCCGGACGTTTTTTAGGCTCTCCGAGACCCATATTCAAATCTTACCCATATCTTGTAATTCCGGTTTCAGGCCGACGACTCTAGGCCCGTGTAACCCATTGTGGCAAGGGTTGATTTTGAGAAACCTACTTACGATCATCGGGCCGGGCCGGATTATCGTGTTGTGGTTCATCATCGAAAAGAATGCGATTTGCCTCTCCTTCCATATCGTCGAACTGGCCGGATCTTAACGCCCAAAGAAACGCTATCAGGCCCAGCAGGCCAAGGCCGATAGCTATGGGAATCAAGAAGAGAAGCATGTTCATCGGCGTATTCCCCGGCCCAGCCGCAAAGCGTTTCCGACCACCAGGATCGACGATCCCGACATGGCAACCGCGGCGATCAGCGGGGTGACCAGCCCGGCCATGGCCAACGGGATCGTTGTCACATTATAAGCAAGGGCCATGCCAAGATTCTGCAGGACCAGGCGCTGTGCGCCGCGCGCCACGGTCAACAGCTCTACCACCGGCCCCAGCCTGTCGCCCTGAAAAACAGCGTCCGCCGCGTTTTGCGCGATTT
>JAOUMF010000245.1 GCA_029881615.1 Alphaproteobacteria bacterium
CAACGACAAGGACCGCGATGGTCTGTCGATTGGCGAAGGAGGAGGGTTCGCCATAGTGGAACGGCCCCGCAGCGCCGGATCAGCGCTGGCCGTGCTGGAAGGTGTTGGCGAAAGCAGCGATGCCTATCACATGTCCACGCCGCATCCCGAGGGGCTGGGTGCCGTGAAGTCTATGCGGGGCGCCTTGACGATGGCCGATATCAGCCCCGATCAGATCGATTATATCAATCTGCATGGCACCGGCAGCAAGGTGAACGACATAGTCGAAGCGCGCGCCGTGATGTCGCTGTTCGGCAGCGACACGCCCTGCAGTTCGACCAAGGGCTGGACCGGCCATACGCTGGGCGCGGCCGGGATAATCGAGGCGGTAATCGCGCTGGAGGCGATTCGACATGGCTTCACGCCGGGCAATCTAGGTTTGGAGCGGCGCGACCCGGAAATTGCAACCAACATACTGCCTGAAACAAGAGCCGCGGATGTCAGCCGCGTGCTCAGCAATTCCTTTGGCTTTGGCGGCAATAATTGCAGCCTTCTATTCGGGCGGGTGCGGTAATGCGGGTCTGGATTTCGGGTGTCGGCATTTCGGCGGCGGGCATTCCCGATTGGGAAAGCGCCAGGGCCATCATTTCCGGCGACCGGAAATTCGAGGTCGCCGATTACCTCTACCGAGCGCCTGAACTGCTTGACGGCGCGGAACGGCGGCGCTGTCCTGCCAGCGTGAAGCTGGCGCTGGATGTGGCGGAACAGGCACGGATCATGGCGGGAATAGAGGGCGCGAATTTGGCCGGAGTCTTCGCCAGTATGACCGGCGACGGGCCCATCGTCAGCCGCAGCCTGCGGACGCTGGCCGACGATCCTCATTACCTGTCGCCCACCGATTTTCATAATTCCGTCCATAATGCCGCGGTCGGTTACTGGGCCATCGCGACCGGCAGCCACCATGGCGCGACCAGCCTTGGCGTGGCCGAAGAGAGTTTCGCCGTTGCGTTGCTGAAGGCGGCAATGCAGGTGCATTCGGGCGGTATACCGGTGGTGCTTTGCGCCTACGAAGTTCCGTTTCCCGCACCGCTTGACGCCAAGGTCGGCATACCGGCACCGTTTGGCGCCGCGCTGGTAATAACTGGGCAACAGTCGGATGCCAGCCTGGCCAGCCTGGATATCGTCCTTGGGGATGACGTGGCAAAACCAAGCCGGCCGCTACGGGAGTTCTGGTCGGGACTGTTTGACAGCAATCCGGCCGCTAGAATCATTCCGATTGCCGAGCAATTGGCGCTAATGAAACCCGGAGATCTGGACACCATCAAGGTTGGCGCGGTTGGTTCCTCCATGTTGACCGCGACTTTGGCACGGTGATCGTCGACCGACATCGCATAGCCGAATTGTTGCCGCATGGCGCCGGCATGGTCCTGCTCGACCTTGTGAAGACCTGCGATAGCGAGTCCGTTGTTTGCGTGACCGGCAGCCATCGCGACATTTCAAATCCGCTTCGGCAGCGCGGGCGTTTGCCGGCCATGGCGGTTATCGAATATGCGGCCCAGGCAGCCGCCCTTCATGCGGCCTTGAATGGACAACGGGCTTCGGGCGCGGGGGCGGTTCTGGGCGGCGTGAAGAATATGACCTGCAATAGGGCTCGCCTCGACGATATCCCGGATATGCTGGAGGTGCGCGTCACGCTGCTGCTTGCACGCGACAATGGCGCCGTATACTCATTTGAGGTCGGCACGCAGTCCGGCATGACCGTGGCGGAGGGGCGGTTTACCGTCATGTATAAATGAGCAAAAGAGCATTGATAACCGGCGCCAGCGGAGGCATCGGGGGAGCCATAGCACGCCGGTTGGCCGCCGATGGCTGCCATGTTGTGCTGCATGGATCGTCCAACCCCGATGCGCTGGAATCCCTGCGTACCGAAATTGAAAAAGCCGGGGGGACGGCGCAAGCCGTTCGTTTCGACTTGCGCGACGGACAGGCTGTTGCGGACGGCATGGACACGGTGTTGCGTGATGGAGCGTTGCAAATTCTGGTGCATAACGCCGGCATTCATGATGATGCTCCACTGGCCGGCATGGCCGATGAACAGTGGGACCGGGTCATTGATGTTTCGCTGAACGGTTTCTACCGTGTAGCGCGTCCGGCAATCTTGCCCATGATTCGCACCCGGTGGGGACGCGTCATCTGCATCAGTTCGATCTCCGCCCTTATCGGCAATCGAGGGCAGGTGAACTATGCCGCGGCAAAGGCCGGTCTGCATGGCGCGGTCAAGGCGTTGGCGCTTGAATATGCCGACCGGGGTGTAACGGTGAATGCGGTGGCGCCGGGTATTATTCGCGCGGCGGACGGCACGGTTCCCATATCGCCGGAAAGGCTGGCGGCGCTGGTCCCCATGAAGCGCGCGGGCGAGGCAGCGGATGTGGCTGAACTTGTTGGGTTTCTGGCCTCGGACAAGGCTGACTATATCACCGGGCAGATCGTTTCGGTCAGCGGCGGCGCGGCATAACCGAATACCGCGACCCGGCTTGGGCGGCATGGGCCAGGCGTTTGTTCCACGACCAGGAAGATGAATAATCCGGATGCTGGTGATTCCAAATCCTTATTCCATACTTGTTGTTGGTTTGTCGGGCCTGGCGAATTTGATTTCGAGACCTTTTCCCATTTCCGGAATGCCCGAGGCGAAAGGCCGATTTTTCGGCAACGGATGGTTTTCAAATTCTACTGGAGGGCGCTGGCGATACTTGATAGAAAAGCTGGATGGTGGTCCCCGCGCTTCTTGCTGTGGAAGCCCGCTTCGGGCATAGTCGCGCACAATATCCATACTGATCGAAGGCTTTTTGTCGATGAGCGCGAACCCTAACATTGTTACGCAATTTACGCCTGTGCCGCGCGAGGCCGACGATGCCGGGCGCTGGCGTCTGGTCCGGGTTCGCGATCTGGTTCTGCCAATGTCCATCGGCATCTACGAACAGGAAAAGCTGGCGCCGCAGCGGGTTTGCATCAATGTCGAGTTGAAGGTTCGCGAAGGCGAGGGGCCGATCGGCGACGATATCGCCAACGTTCTGTCCTATGAGCATATCGTCAATGGCATCAAGGCGATCATTGCCGATGGCCATATCAATCTGGTCGAAACCCTGGCCGATCGCATCGCCGACCTCTGTCTTGCCGATCCCCGCGTCGCCCGCGCCCGCATTGCCGTGGACAAGCTGGATATCGTGCCCGAGGCCGCGTCGGTGGGCGTCGAGATCGAACGGTCGCGGTAACCCGTCCGAATTCCTTCAAATTAATGAAATTGGCCTGTCGCATGTTTCCGCGCTGTGCGTTAGCCTGCGGTAAAGGTCGATTCACGCTGGCGAATAGAGGAGGAACAAAATGGACAAGGAACGTTTCGACAAGGGGCTGGCCATGCGCAAGGATGTGCTGGGCGCCGAATATGTTGAAAATGCGCTGGCCAAGGCCGACGATTTCAATCGCGAATTCCAGGAAGTTGTCACCGAATATTGCTGGGGCCTGGGTTGGGGTGACGAAACCCTGGACCGCAAGACCCGGAGTATCATCAACCTGTCGATGATCGCGGCCCTGAACCGCATGCATGAATGGGAATTGCATTTCCGTGGGGCCATCAAGAACGGCCTGACCCGCGAGGAACTGCGCGCCATCCTGATGCAGATTACCATATATGCCGGCGTGCCCTGTGGCGTTGAATGCCACCGAATCGCCAAGAAAGTCTTTGCCGAACTCGACGGATGACGCGTCGGTGAAGGCGTTGATCCAGCGGGCAGCCGAGGCTTCGGTTACGGTCGACGGCGAGGTTATCGGCGCGATCGGCCAGGGTTTGCTTGTGCTGTTCTGCGCGGAGGAGGGGGACGATCCGGCCGACGTTGAACTGCTGGCCCGCAAGACGGCCAATCTGCGCATCTTCGAGGACGAGGCGGGCAAGATGAACCGTTCTGTCATCGATATCGGGGGCGAGGTTCTGGCGGTCAGCCAGTTCACCCTGGCCGCCGATTCGCGCAAGGGCAATCGCCCCAGCTTCATCCGGGCCATGGCGCCGGAACCGGCGGACGAGATCTACCGGCGTTATTGCGAGGCGCTGCGCGAATTCGGCCTGACGGTAGCGACCGGGCGTTTCGCCGCCGATATGAAGGTGGCGCTGGTCAATGACGGGCCGGTGACCATATGGCTCGACACGGCGGAATTGCGGGGCGGGAAGGGTTGAACATGCACAATACCCACAAAGTTCAGGCGCTGGGCGGATGAGCGCGGAACGGTCATTCGGCAAGGAGGTTGAGCTACTGCGCCTCGGCGATGGTGAGACCTTCCACGGCGAGGGCATTCTGGCCGTCACCAAGGCGCTGCTGCAATCCGGCGTCGCCTATGTCGGTGGTTATCAGGGCGCGCCGGTGTCCCATCTGCTGGACGTCCTGGTCGATGCCCGCGAACTGATGGGCGAGATGGGTATCCATGTGGAAACCTGCGCCAACGAGGCCGCTGCCGCCGCCATGCTGGGCGCCTCGGTGAACTATCCCCTGCGCGGGGCGGTGACCTGGAAGTCGATCGTGGGCACCAATGTGGCGGCCGACGGGCTGTCGAACCTGTCCTCGCCCGGCGTCATCGGCGGCGCGCTGATCGTGGTCGGCGAGGATTACGGCGAGGGCGCCAGCGTGATCCAGGAACGCACCCTCGCGATGGCCATGAAGTCGGGCATCTGGCTGCTGG
>JAOUMF010000002.1 GCA_029881615.1 Alphaproteobacteria bacterium
CATCTGAAGACCGCCTATGACATGACACCCGATGATTATCGCGAGCGCTGGGGCCTTCCTTCCGATTATCCGATGGTGGCACCGAACTATGCCAAGCAGCGTAGCAAGTTGGCCAAGGCCATCGGGCTGGGCACCCAGCAGCGGAAGCGCAAAAAGCGCTGATGTCTGTGTGGGCCGTACGTTCGGCCTGCGTGGCGACCCAGAATTACGGGGGTTTACAGTCTGACGTCTCGCATTGAAAAACTGTGCCGCGAAAACGGCCTGAAGATGACCAAGCAGCGCTGTGTCATCGCGCGGGTACTGTCGGAGTCCGACGATCATCCAGACGCCCAGGCGTTGTTCCGGCGTGCTTCGCGCGTTGATCCGCGAATCAGTCAGGCGACGGTTTATCGCACCGTTCGGCTATTCGAGGAAACCGGCATTCTGGAGCGTCGCGATTTTGGCGATGGACCGAAGCGCTATGAAGAAGCGGCGGGCGATCATCACGACCATCTGATCGATATCGACACCGGCGCCGTCATCGAGTTTCATGACGCGGAAATCGAACGGTTGCAGGAAGAGGTGGCGCGCAAGCTGGGCTTTCGGCTGGTCGATCATCGCATGGAACTGTATGGCGTTAAGTTGGGCAGCAAGAAATAGCGGTCGAAAGCCACCCGAAAGGCCACGCCTTGATCGGGCCCATGAACCAATGATAGTCTGTTATTAACGGCTTTTTCACATCGGCCTGTTGTAATTGGCGGGTGAGTTTATAATTTGAAGGCTTTCGAATGTCGGCACGCACCCGCATTGCCCGATCGACTAGGTTCTGAACGATATGACTGGATGGGTTCAACCCTGCGAATGACACCGCGCACCGTTGCAAGCGCGCCAAGGAAATAGGCCTTGGCGAAAAAGCTGTTTATCAAAACCTATGGCTGCCAGATGAATGTGTACGATTCCGCCCGCATGGTGGATGTACTGCAGCCGCTTGGCTATGCCCCGGCAGAATCGCCGGAAGGCGCCGATATGGTCATTCTGAATACCTGTCATATCCGTGAAAAGGCAGCGGAGAAGGTCTATTCCGAACTAGGCCGGTTGCGCCGCCTCAAGAACGAGAAGGAAAGCGCCGGCGACGGTCGCATGACAATCGCCGTGGCGGGTTGTGTGGCGCAAGCCGAGGGCGAGGAAATTCTGGCTCGCGCGCCCTATGTGGACATGGTGTTTGGCCCGCAAACCTATCACCGCCTGCCAGAGATGGTGGCCCAGGCCAGCCGCGCCGGCGGCGCGGTGCTGGACGTGGAATTTCCGGTTGAGGCAAAATTCGATCATTTGCCCGATCATCAAGGCCCGCAGACCACCTCGGCCTTTCTGTCGATTCAGGAGGGATGCGATCGGTTTTGCACATTTTGCGTTGTTCCCTATACGCGTGGCGCGGAATTTTCGCGGGATGCGGCCTCTATTGAGGCGGAGGCCCGCAAGCTGGTGGCGGCCGGGACGCGCGAAATCACGCTCTTGGGGCAGAATGTCAATGCATGGCATGGCCAGGGCACGGGCGGCAGCGAATGGCGGTTTGGCAGGTTGATCCGCCATCTGGCGGAAATCGATGGGCTGGACCGCATCCGATATACCACCAGCCATCCGCGCGACATGGACGACGAACTGATCGCGGCCCATGGTGCGGTAGACAAGCTGATGCCCTATCTGCATCTGCCGGTGCAGTCTGGCAGCGATCGCATCCTTGCCGCGATGAACCGTCAGCATACGGCGGACGATTATCTGCGTGTCGTCGACAAGTTACGCACCGCGCGCCCAGACCTGGCCCTGAGTTCGGACTTCATTGTCGGGTTCCCGGGTGAAACGGATGCGGATTTCGCAGCGACCCTCGGACTGATCAACGCGGTCGGCTTTGCCGGGGCCTATTCCTTCAAATATAGCGCTCGCCCGGGTACGCCGGCGGCCACGATGGAAGGACAGGTTTCCGAAACTGTCGGTAATGACAGGTTGGCCAGCCTGCAACAGTTGCTGGGCGAGCATGAGGCTGCTTTTCATCACACGAAATTAAGGGCCGAATTCCCGGTATTGTTTGAAAAGAAGGGCCGTAAACCTGGTCAGGTCACAGGGCGTTCCCCCTGGATGCAGGCGATTGTCGTGGAGGCACCGGAAACACTGATCGGTCAGGTCGCCAATTGCCGGATTGTCGAAGTCGGGGCGCATAGCCTGCATGGCGAGGTTCTTACGGGCGACATCCGCACGGAAAAGGCATGCGCATGAAAACGGCGACAAAATCCATAGAGCCGGTATCGATCCGGGTCGAATTCGATGATAATCGGTTGTTGCCCTCGGTGTTTGGCGAACATGGCCGAAACCTGGCGCGCATCGAAAAGCTTCTTGGCGTATCGCTGAACAACAAGGGGAATCTGGTAACGATTTCCGGCGTCATGGAAACGGTGGAAACTGCACGCGATGCGCTGGACCGTCTCTACGGATCGGCCGTGCGGGGCCACAATATCGACCAGGCGGAAGTGGACGCCGCCGTGCGCATGGCGGAAGGCACCGACGAAGGGCTTATGCAGGGTGCGGAGCCTTTTATTCAAACCCGGCGCAAGCGCATTGTCGCCCGATCGAAGAATCAGGCGCATTACATGCGGACCATCGGCGCCCACGATATGGTCTTCGCCACCGGTCCCGCGGGCACCGGAAAAACCTATCTGGCGGTATGCGCCGCGGTAGCGATGTTGACCGCAGGCCGGGTGGACCGCATCGTACTGTCGCGCCCCGCGGTGGAAGCGGGTGAACGGCTGGGTTTCTTGCCCGGCGATATGCGCGACAAGGTCGATCCCTACATGCAACCGCTATACGACGCGCTCTATGACGCCCTGCCCGCCGAACAGGTGGTGAAACGGCTGGAGACGGGCGAGATCGAGGTTGCGCCGTTGGCGTTCATGCGCGGGCGGACATTGTCCAATGCCTATGTGATTCTGGACGAAGCCCAGAACACGACACCGGTGCAAATGAAAATGGCGCTGACCCGCATTGGCGAAAACAGCCGCATGGTAATTACCGGCGATGTCACCCAGGTAGATTTGCCGGGTGGCCAGCGTTCGGGGCTTGCCGACGCGCTGGAAACGCTGGCCGGGGTAAAAGGTATAGAGTTTGTTCAATTTACCCAGGCCGACGTGGTACGGCACGAATTGGTCACCCGGATCATTCAGGCGTACGAGTTGAGCGACGCCAGGAAAGGCGAAGCCAAATGAGTGGAGATCTGACCATAGAGGTCAGCTGCTCGGCGGAAGGCTGGGCCGTGGCGTTGCCCGACGCTGAAACGTTGCTGTGCCGCGCGGCGGACGCCGCATGGAAGGCCGCCGGTTCCGGGGTTGCGGAATTGAGTGTGCTGCTAAGCGACGACGCGGAAGTGCAGGTCTTGAACAGGGATTACCGCGGCAAGGACAAGCCTACCAATGTTCTGTCCTTTCCGGCCGATGACGATGGTGCGCCCGGACGGCCCCGGTTGCTGGGCGATGTCGTGCTGGCGCTGGAAACGATCGAGCGCGAGGCCATCGCGCAGTCGAAGCCGTTGGCCGACCACCTTAGTCACCTGACCGTACATGGCGTCCTGCACCTGCTGGGCCATGACCACGAAATTGAAACGCAAGCCACCGTCATGGAGGCGCTGGAAACCGAAGTCCTGAGCAGTTTGGGGGTCGCCGATCCCTATGCTGCGATTGACGAGACGGTTGGATAGGCACGACCAGGAATGTCCGAAGAACCTCCATCTAGTAAACACGTGCCCGGCGAGAACGGAGCCACCGACGAGACCCGCAAGCAAGGGTGGCTGTCCTTGATCGTTCGGGGTATGCGAAGCAAGGGCACCGGCGAGACTTCGCTGCGCGACAGCGTCGAGGCGCTGATCGAACAGCGCGAGGAACAGGCCGAGCCGATCGACCCCGAAGAACATACCTTGATCGCCAACGTGCTGAAGCTGGGCACGGTGACGGTCGAAGATGCGATGGTGCCCCGTGCCGATATCGACGCGGTCGAGGATACGACCCCGTTGGACGAGGTGGTCGCGGCAATGATTAAAAAGGGTCATTCGCGAATCCCCGTTTACCAGGGCTCGCTGGATGATGTTATCGGCATGATCCATATCCGCGACGTGCTGGGGGCGGTGGATTGTGCTAATGGCGGCAAGAAACGTCCCGGACTGCGCTCGCTGGTGCGTGATGTGTTGTTCGTCGCGCCGAGCATGCGGGTGCTTGATCTGCTTTTGCAAATGCGCAAGAGCCGCAATCACATGGCGCTGGTGGTCGATGAATATGGTGGAATCGACGGTCTGTTGACGATCGAGGATCTTGTCGAAGAGATCGTTGGTGAGATCGAGGAAGAGCATGAAGCGGCGATCGCGCCACGCATGGAAGACTTCCCTGACGGCACCGTGGTTGCCGACGCCCGCCTGCCGATCGAGGAATTGGAGGCACGCGCCGGGCCGCTTGTGGCGGGAACCGAGGACGAGGGCGAGGTGGATACGCTTGGCGGGTTTGTCTCGGTCCTCGCAGGCCGGGTGCCCGTGCGCGGCGAACTGATCATTCATGAGGAGTCCGGCCTTGAATTCGAGGTCATGGACGCCGATCCGCGGCGAGTAAAGCGATTGCGGGTGCGCAATATGCAGCCCCTTTCCAATGCGCATGACGGTTGAACCGGTGAGTGGCCCGGGAACTGTTTGGCGGCAGCTGGACCTGCTGTCAAACCGGTTGTCGGCCATGGTTGGTTGGCGTCGCCATGCCGTTGCGGCCACATTGGGCGCCTTCGCTACCCTCGCTCTGCCACCAGTCTATCTAATGCCGCTGCTTTACCCGGCCTTTGCCGGGCTGGTCTGGTTATTGCCTGCCGGACTGGGTAAGCGGACTGCATTCTTCACCGGCTGGTGGTTTGGCGTGGGTTTTTTCGTGTCCAGCCTCTACTGGATTGGATTCGCGCCGGTCACCTTTTCCCTTTCCCTGTGGTGGGTGATGCCTTTTGCGATGGTCGGACTGCCGATCGTCCTTGCCATATTTCATGGTATCGCAACTTTGGCGGCAAGCCGCTGGGGCGATGGTCATATTCGCCGCGCGCTGATGTTGACTATCGCGTGGGGGATTACCGAGTGGCTGCGCGGTCATATTTTTACGGGATTGCCCTGGAATCTGGCCGGTTATGGCTGGACGGGATCGGACGCCATGGCTCAGTCGGCTTCGGTTTTCGGCATGTATGGCGTGACCGTGTTGGCGGTGGTATCCGCCACGCTGATAGCCGCCGTTGCGGGAGGATCGCCGCGGCGGCGCTTAACGGTGCTGGGGATCGCCCTCGCATTGCCGTTGGCGGTCTGGGCCGGTGGGGCCGCGAGGCTCGCCGGGGCGCCGCAGGTTGGTGCCGAGAATGTGCCCAATGTCGGCTTGCGAATTGTGCAAGCCAACATCCCGCAGAAGGAGAAATGGGACGGCGGCCTGATCAAGCGCAATTTTACGCTGTATATGGATCTTAGCGTAAAGGACCGCCCCGATTGGGTCACTCATGTCATCTGGCCTGAAACGGCGGCGGTTATTGATTTGACCCGATACCCTGACTGGGCCAAGGCCGCGGCGAGTGTTGTGCCGCCCGGCGGACTGTTGCTGACCGGTACGCCGCGCCGCGTGGTCAATCCCCCCCAGGTCTGGAATTCGATGGTTGCTCTCGACGAGCAAGGAAATGTCATCGACAGTTTCGACAAGTTTCACTTGGTCCCCTTCGGTGAATATATGCCGATGCAGTCCATCCTGCGGCTCGACAAGATCACGCCGGGCAAGCTGGGATTTTCCGCCGGCCCGGGCCCACGCGCCTTGCGCTTGGTCGGGTTGCCGCCTGTCGGGCCGCTGATATGCTATGAGGTGGTTTTCCCGGGTGAGGTCGTGGATCGGGCTAACCGCCCGGAATGGCTGCTGAATCTGACCAACGATGCCTGGTATGGGCAGACCGCGGGACCGCATCAGCATCTGGCTGCCACTCGCTTGCGCGCCATCGAGGAAGGATTGCCACTGGTTCGGTCGGCCAATACCGGCATTTCGGCCGTTTTCGATGGCTATGGTCGCGAAATTGCCCGCCTGGACCTTAACCAACAAGGTGTGCTGGACATACGATTGCCGCACCCTGTATCGAATGCCACTTTTTATGCGTATTACAACGATTTAACTTTTGTGTTTCTAATGTTGCTTGTATTTCTGGCTTTGTTACGCGCGCCTGCTAATAAATAGCAACGTAAAAAGCATTATCGCTTCACGCATCTTCCTTGACCGGATACGTTTGTATGCTTTATGAAGACGATACATTAAAACTTTTCGTACTATAACAGACAAGGTGTGCAACTGCACTTAATGCCATGCCAGCATCCAGAGAGCCTGTAAGCCGGACGGGCAAGCCCAATCCGGTTGATATTCATGTCGGTAGCCGCGTTCGTCTTCGCCGTACACTTCTTGGTTTCAGCCAGGAAAAGCTGGGCGAGGCGGTAGGCTTGACCTTTCAACAGATTCAGAAATACGAGCGTGGCGCCAACCGCATCGGCGCTAGCCGTATGTATGCGCTGTCGCGTGTTCTGGACGTGCCGGTATCTTTCTTCTTTGAGGAAATGCCGCCGGAAATTTCCGGTAAAGGCGGAAAGCCGGTACCGGGTCTTGCCGAAAAATACCAGGAAGAGTTCTCGCACGATCCTTTGGCAAAGCGCGAAACGCTGGAACTGGTCCGGGCCTATTATCGGATCAAGGATCCCAATGTTCGCAAGCGGCTTTTCGATCTAGCCAAGAGCTTGGCGAACGCCAGCACCACCTGACGTGGATCGGGGCGGGGTGCCGGCCAGACCGGTGCCGCCAAAAATCTTGACGTCCCCGGCCAAGCGCGGCAATAGTCTCGCCCGGCAATAGGGTTTCAACGGACGTACTGTAGAAATGCAGTACGTCCGCAATGCGTATTCATCCGGTATGACACCGGAAAGGGGGCGAATTTGGCTAGAAAGAATTACGTTTTTACCAGCGAATCGGTTTCCGAGGGTCATCCCGACAAGGTTTCCGATCGCATTTCGGACGCGATCGTCGACACTTATTTGGGTGCCGATCCTTTGTCGCGTGTCGCCGTGGAAACATTGTGCACCACTAATCGGGTTGTTCTGGCCGGAGAGGTTCGTGGACCTGGTTCGATCACGCGCGAACATCTGGAAGATGTGGCACGCAAGGCGGTAAAGGAGATTGGCTACGAGCAGGCCGGTTTCCATTGGGAGAAGATGGCCGTCGAATGCTATGTGCACGAGCAGTCTAGCGACATCGCCCAGGGCGTTGATTCCGCCGGCAACAAGGATGAAGGCGCCGGCGATCAGGGCATCATGTTCGGCTATGCCTGTAACGAGACCCCGGCTCTGATGCCTGCACCGATCTATTACAGCCACGCCATCCTGAAAAGTATGGCCGAGGCGCGCCACTCCGGCGCGGTGCCGGGCTTTGGCCCCGATTCGAAAAGCCAGGTCACGTTGCAATATGAAAACGGCAAGCCCGTGCGCGCTACCGCGGTGGTCGTGTCGACCCAGCATGGTGAAGAACTGGAGCAGGATCAGATTCGTGAACTGGTTCGTCCCCATGTCGAAAATGTCCTGCCGGAAGGCTGGATGTGCGCCGAGGAAGATTTCTACGTGAATCCGACCGGTCGATTTGTGATCGGCGGTCCGGACGGAGATTGCGGCCTGACCGGCCGTAAGATCATTGTCGATACCTATGGCGGCGCGGCGCCTCATGGCGGCGGCGCATTCTCGGGCAAGGACCCCACCAAGGTCGACCGCTCGGCCGCTTATGCATCGCGTTATCTGGCGAAAAACGTGGTGGCTGCCGGCCTCGCCGACCGCTGCTGCATACAGCTTGCCTACGCGATCGGGGTGTCCAAGCCGTTGTCGGTATATGTCGATACTTTCGGCACCGGCAATGTGGATGAAGACAGGTTGTCGGATCTGCTGCAACAGCATATGGACCTTAGCCCGCGCGGCATTCGCGAGCATCTTGGCCTCAGCAAGCCGATCTATGCCCGCACCGCGGCCTATGGTCATTTTGGTCGCGACCCGGAATCCGACGGCGGATTTTCCTGGGAGCGGACGGACCTGGCCGCTTCGCTGAAGGCGGCACTGGGTTAAGTTGTCCGACGCCCAAGAGGCCATGGAAGAAGCTCGTAAACGCGCCTTTCATGGCCGACGGAAAGGCCGGCCCATCAGGACCGGCAGGCAACGGTTGCTTGAAGAGCTGTTGCCGCGCCTGAATGCAGGACTGACTGAAGATCATATCGACCCGGCGGCTCTATTTGAGCCGCCGGTGCGCGATGTGTGGCTGGAGATCGGCTTTGGCGGTGGCGAGCATCTGGCCGAACAGGCCCGTATGCATCCGGGCGTGGGAATGATCGGGTGCGAACCGTTCATCAACGGGGTGGCGCGGTTACTCAGCGAGATCGACCGCGATGGCCTGGACAATATCCGTATCCACGCCGATGACGCGCGCGATATGATTGATCGTCTGCCGGATGCATCGATCGGCCGAGCCTTTGTGCTGTTCGCCGACCCCTGGCCCAAAACCCGCCATAACCGCCGGCGCTTTATCGGACCGGAAAATCTCGATCGGCTGGCGCGTGTGATGAAGGATGGGGCGGAATTGCGTTTGGCCAGTGACCAGATGCCGTTGATCAGATGGATGCTGCTGCACACCATCAACCATTCAGATTTCGAATGGACCGCCAAGGGCCCGCAAGACTGGCGTTCGCGACCCGCGGACTGGCCGCAAACCCGTTATGAGGCAAAAGCGGCGGCCCAGGGCATAGATAGCGCTTACCTTGTTTTTCGCCGCCGCCCACGCGCAAAGGCGTGAGGTTCTCCTTGTAATCGGGCATGTTTTGCCCTAAATAGTCATTCAATTAATCCCATACGGTCGTCATTGACGGTCGATAGTAAGTGGGTGGGCCTCCGGGCCCGCCCTTTTTAGTTCCGGAAACGGAAGGCGATAGGATATATGGATCCAGTCAGAAGGGTCGAAAAAATGATCGAACCCATGCTGGTGGACATGGGTTACGAACTGGTGCGCGTACAGATGTTTGGAACGAAACGTCCGACGCTGCAGATCATGGCGGAGCGGACCGACGGCGCCCCCATGAACGTCGATCATTGTGCCGAGATCAGCCATGCGGTCTCTGCCCTTCTGGAAGTGGAAGACCCTATTCGCGACGCCTACACGCTGGAAGTCAGCTCGCCCGGTATTGATCGGCCGCTGGTAAAGCCGCGGGATTATGAGCGTTTCGAAGGGTATGAGGCGAAGATTGAAATGCGTGACCTGACTGCTGGCCGACGCCGCTTTCAGGGGCGGATACTGGGTTTTGCGGATGGCATGGTTCGTCTGGATACGAAGGACGGCGAGGTGGAATTGCCGATCGACGATATCCAGAATGCAAAGCTGGTTTTGAGCGACGAATTGCTGGCGGCCGCCACGGCGGCGGGCTGAAACAAGAGAGCAGACGATGACAGAACAATTGCAGATGCATGTCGAACTGTTGGCGGTGGCCGACACGGTAGCCCGTGACAAGGGCATCGAGCGCGAACAGGTGCTCGAGGCGATGGAGCAGGCGATTCAGAAGGCTGGCCGTTCGAAATACGGTCACGAGCATGACATTCGCGCCCATATCGACCGGTCGACCGGGGCGATTGCGCTGGCTCGCTATACCGAAATCGCCGCCGAGATCGAGAACGACATTACCCAGATCACCCTTGATCAGGCCAAAAAATTCAAACCGGACGCCGAAGTCGGGGAATTCATCGTGGACCCCTTGCCGCCGATCGATTTCGGCCGCATTGCCGCCCAGACAGCCAAGCAGGTGATCGTGCAAAAGGTGCGCGAGGCCGAGCGTGAGCGTCAGTACGAGGAATTCAAGGACCGTGTGGGCGAGATCGTCAACGGGTTGGTGAAACGCTTCGAGTTCGGCACAGTGACGGTCGACCTGGGTCGAGGCGAGGCTGTGTTGCGTCGCGACGAGGTGCTGCCGCGCGAAAGTTTCCGCCGCGGAGACCGCGTGCGCGCCTACATTTACGACGTGCGCCGCGAACAGCGTGGCCCGCAAATTTTCCTGTCGCGCAGTCATCCGGAATTTCTGTCCAAGCTGTTCTCGCAGGAAGTGCCTGAAATTTACGATGGCATCATTGAAATACGCTCCGTTGCCCGTGATCCGGGCAGTCGCGCGAAGATCGCCGTCATTTCGAATGACAGCAGTATTGATCCGGTCGGCGCCTGTGTCGGCATGCGCGGCAGTCGCGTTCAGGCTGTTGTGGCGGAACTGCAAGGCGAAAAGATCGATATTATCCCGTGGTCCCCGGATCCCGCGACATTTGTAGTCAACGCACTGGCTCCGGCCGAAGTGGCCAAGGTCGTGCTTGACGAAGATGCTCGCAAGATCGAGGTGGTGGTGCCTGACGACCAGTTGAGCCTGGCAATCGGGCGACGCGGCCAGAATGTCCGCCTTGCTTCGATGCTGACTGGCTGGGATATCGACATCCTGACCGAGGAGCAGGAATCCGAACGCCGCCAGGCCGAGTTCCATGAACGTAGCGAACGTTTCATGACGGCGCTGGATGTGGACGATGTTATCGCCCACCTGCTGGTCACGGAGGGATTCACCTCGATTGAGGAGATCGCTTATGTGCCGGTAGAGGACATGGCGGAAATTGAAGGCTTTGACGAGGAGGTCGCCGCCGAGCTGCGTGCGCGTGCCGGCAATTTCCTGGAAGAAGAGGCTGAGCGACTGAGTGCGCGGCGGCGTGAGCTGGGCGTCGAGGACAGCTTGACCGAAATTCCCGGCCTGACCGCCGGAATGCAGGTGGCCCTGGGTGAGGCCGGCATCAAGACGTTGGAAGATTTTGCCGATCTGGCATCGGACGAACTTACCGCTGGCGCGGATGCCATCCTTGGCAAGTTCACGCTGACGACAGACGAGGCCAACGACATGATTATGGCGGCGCGTGTTAAGGCGGGCTGGTTTAGCGCCGAGGACCTGGCCGCCGCCAAGGCCGCGGAAGAGGAAAAGAACGCGGCGGAACTGGAAGCTGCGCCGGGCGACGGCGTGAGCGCCTGAACCATGGTCCGGAGGAAGAACACAGGATATGCAGGCAGGCCTTCGCCATGACACGCCGCTTACAGCGGCGTCAGCGCACAACGGGACGGCACAGCGTCGCTGTATCGCCACGGGAGAGGTGCGCGCGCGCGAAGAGCTTCTGCGTTTCGTTGTCGACCCTTCGGGACGTCTGATCCCTGACATAACCGGCCGCGCGCCGGGGCGGGGCATTTGGTTGGCCCCCGACCGCGACAATGTCAAAACGGCGTTGTCGCGCAAACTGTTCGTGCGGGCGGCGCGAAGGGCCCTGGAAATCGACCCTGCATTGGACCGGAAGGTGGAAGATCTTCTGGTTGCCCGTTGCATCGAATTGATCGGGCTGGCGCGTCGTGCCAGCCAGGCGGTGACGGGTTTCGAAAAGGTTCGGGCCCACCTTAAACAGGGGGAAGCCGCTATTTTGCTGGCGGCGCAAGACGGCGCCGAGGACGGGCGTGAAAAGCTGCGGCGCCTGGCGCCCGACATGACCGTCGTGGATTGTCTGACAAGTGAAGAGCTGGGCCGTGCCTTTGGGCGTGAACATGCGGTCCATGCTGTGCTGGCGCAAGGGGCGCTGGCTGTGAAATTTGAATTGGAAGCGCGGAAACTCAAGGGTTTTCGCGCATAACGGCCGTGAACGAGGACTGGAATGACTGACAAGAAAGAAGAAACGGACAGCAAGCTGACGCTGCGCAAGCCGGGTCGCCTCGAACTGAAGAAAACAGTCGATGCGGGTCAGGTAAGCCAGAGCTTCAGCCATGGCCGAACCAAGAAAGTCGCGGTCGAAGTAAAGCGCAAGCGTACGTTTGAGCGCGGCGCGAGCGGTAAAATGGCGGCCGTAAGCCAGCAAGCCGCGGCGGCTGACCAGAATGCGTCGGAATCGGCGGCGATGCCGCGAAACCTGACAGAACGCGAGCGTGAGGCGCGCACCCGTGCGTTACAGGGTGCGGCTGTCGAGGATGAAAAGCAGCGGTTGATTGACATCCAGGCCAAGCATGAGGCCGAGGAAGCCGCCCGTCGGGCAGCGCAGGAAGAAACCCAGCGCCGTCTTCAGGAGGAAGAGGAAGCCCGTCGGATGGCGGCAGAGGCCGAAGCACGCCGGAAGGCCGAGGAAGAAGAAGCCCGTAACAAGGCTGCCGAAGAGCGTGTGCAACCTTCGCCCCCTCCCCCTCCCGAGCCGGAAATCATCGTGGAACCCGTCATTGAGGCGGAGGGGCAAGGCAAGCATCGCGTCAAGCCGAAGATTGAAAAGCCAGCGCCCACGCGCAGCCGTCAGGAGCCGCGCCGGCGTGCCGGCAAGCTTACCATTACCCGGGCGCTCGACGGCGACGACGAAAAGCGGGGCCGCAGCATGGCCGCCTTGCGTCGCGCGCGGGAGAAGGAAAAGCAGCGCCAGCGCGCGGCCGATCCCGACAGCATCAAGAAAATCGTGCGCGAAGTGGTCGTGCCTGAAACCATTACCGTATCGGACTTGGCGAATCGCATGGCCGCGCGTGGCGCGGAAGTCGTCAAGACACTGATGAAACTGGATATTATGGCGACTATCAACGAAACCATCGATGCCGATACGGCGGAACTGGTCGTTGCAGAGTTCGGCCACAAGGTGAAGCGTGTGTCAGAATCGGACGTTGAAATCGGTATTGAGGGTGTTGAGGACAGCACCGAAGACATGGCGCCGCGCGCGCCGGTCGTAACCGTTATGGGCCACGTCGATCATGGCAAGACTTCGTTGCTGGATGCGCTGCGCGAGACCGATGTCGTTGCGGGCGAGGCCGGGGGTATTACCCAGCATATCGGCGCCTATCGGGTTTCGCTGTCAAGCGGCCAGCAAATAACCTTCCTGGATACGCCGGGCCATGAGGCCTTCACCAGCATGCGCGCCCGTGGCGCCCAGGCCACCGATATCGTGGTGCTGGTGGTCGCGGCCGATGACGGCGTGCAGCCCCAGACCATTGAGGCGATCCGCCACGCCAAGGCGGCCAATGTGCCGATGATCATCGCGATCAACAAGATGGACAAGCCCGATGCGACCCCGGACAAGGTGCGCAACGAACTGCTGCAACATGAGGTCGTCGTGGAAAGCATGGGCGGCGACGTGCAGGAGGTCGAGGTTTCGGCGACCAAGAAAATGAATCTCGATAAGCTGGAAGAAGCAATCCTTCTGCAGGCGGAAATTCTGGAACTCAAGGCCAATCCGAAACGCGCGGCGCAAGGTACCGTCGTCGAGGCGCGTCAGGAGCGCGGTCGCGGTTCGGTGGCAACCGTTTTGGTGCAGCGCGGGACCCTGAATGTGGGCGATGTGTTCATCGGGGGTACCGAGTGGGGTCGTGTGCGTGCGCTGACAGATGATCATGGCAACAGTGTCGAATCCGCCGGGCCGTCTATGCCGGTAGAGGTCGGCGGCTTCCAGGGAACGCCTTCCGCGGGTGACGATTTCGTTGTGGTTGAGGACGAAGCCCGGGCGCGCGAAATTACCGAATACCGCCAGCGCATGGAGCGCGACAAGCGCAGCGCGGCGGGTGCTCGCGGCACGCTGGAACAGATGTTCACCCAGATCAAGGAAGGCACGGCCAGCGAATTGCCGGTGGTGGTCAAGGCCGACGCGCAAGGGTCGGTCGAGGCAATCGCCGCGTCGTTCGACAAGCTGTCCACCGACGAGGTCAAGGTGCAACTGCTGCATAGTGCGGTTGGCGGAATTACAGAATCCGATGTTACCCTGGCCCGCGCATCCGGCGGCCTGATCATCGGCTTCAACGTACGCGCCAATCCGCAGGCCCGTGAAATGGCCAAGCGGGACGGTGTCGATATTCGTTACTATTCCATCATCTATAACGCGCTTGACGATATCAAGGCGATGTTGAGCGGCATGCTGGCGCCGGAACTTCGCGAGAAGTTCCTGGGCAACGCGGAAATTCGCGATGTGTTCAATATCACCAAGGCCGGCAAGGTGGCCGGTTGTTACGTCACCGATGGCGTGGTCAAACGCGGCGCCGGTGTGCGTCTGCTGCGCGACAATGTGGTAATCCACGAAGGCAAGCTGAAAACCCTGAAGCGCTTCAAGGACGAAGTCCGCGAGGTGCAGCATGGTTACGAATGCGGTATGGCGTTCGAGAATTACGAGGACATCAAGGTCGGCGATATAATCGAGGCCTTCGAGGTCGAGGAAATCGCGCGCGAACTTTGATCTTTTGACAAGGCGCCGGCGGGATATCCGCCCGCCGGCGATTGGAATCCCATGAGTAGAAAAAAGGGTAAAGCCCCAACCCAGCGGCAGCTGCGAGTCGGCGAGGAGCTGCGCCATATTCTGGCGGAAATCATCGGCCGGGGCGAATTGCATGACCCGATCCTTGCCGGCAAGTCGATCACTGTGGCCGAGGTGCGACCCAGTCCGGATATGCGCCATGCCACGGTATACGTGATGCCGCTGGGCGGCGGTGACGACGCCAAGGAAATCGTTGGCGCCCTGAACCATGCCGCCCATTTTCTGAGCCATGAGATTGGCCGGCGCATCACCATGAAGTTTACGCCGCTGGTCCATTTCGAACTGGATCCGACTTTCGACGAAGCGCAGCGAATTGACCGGATATTGCGTCAGCCCGGCGTTGCCCGCGATTTGGCCAACGACGGCGTGGACGATGGGTCGTAACCGCAAGGGTAATCCCGTTCACGGCTGGATCGTCCTGGACAAGCCGGAAGGCATGACCTCGACTTCCGCCGTCGGCGCCGTAAAACGGTTGCTGAATGCGGCGAAGGCTGGTCACGGCGGTACCCTGGATCCTTTCGCTACGGGCATCCTGCCGATCGCCCTGGGCGAGGCCACCAAAACCGTATCCTGGGCCATGGATGGCGTGAAGCAATACCGCTTCACTGTTCGCTGGGGTGTCGCGACCGATACCGAAGACAGGGACGGTCAGGTGATTGCGGAATCGGAAGTCCGCCCGGATCGCCCCTCAGCCGAGGCTATTCTCGAGCGTTTTACCGGTGAAATCGAACAGATTCCACCTGCCTTCTCGGCCATCAAACTGGATGGCAAGCGCGCCTATGATCTGGCGCGCAAGGGCGAGGCGCCGGAAATGCCGGCGCGCATGGTCGTGATCGACGAATTGCGCCTGGTGGAGATGGTTGATGCGGACCATGCGATATTCGAGGCGGTTTGTGGAAAGGGTACCTATATTCGATCGCTGGCCCGCGATATTGCGGTGGCTTTGGGCACAGTGGGGCATCTGGTGGCGCTACGCCGAACCCGGGTGGGCCCTTTTGATGAAGGAAATGCGATTTCGCTGGACGAACTGGCCGAAAATATGCATGTTGCCGCCGCTTGTAAGTACCTGCTTCCGGTCGAGACCGCGCTGGACGACATCCCGGCTCTGGCCGTGACCGAAAGTGAAGCAGGACGTTTGCGAAACGGGCAGGAAGTTTCCCTGTTGCGGAAAGCCGATCTGGACCGCATTGCCGACCTCGAAGGCGGCGATACGGCCATTGCCATGGCGGACGGAAAACCCGTTGCGCTGGTGCGGTATGCCGCGGGGGAAATCCGGCCGGTTCGTGTGTTGAACCTTTGAAATCCGAGGAGGATTTGATGTCGATTACCGCAGAGCGGAAGCAAGAGCTTATTACGAAGTTTGGCGCCAAGGCAGGCGATACCGGTTCGCCGGAAGTTCAGGTAGCGGTCCTTACCGAGCGGATCAAAAACCTGACCGATCATCTGAACCAGCACAAAAAAGACTTTCATACCCGCCGTGGTTTGATCAGCATGGTCGGCAAGCGCCGCAGTTTGCTGGACTACCTGAAGCGCAAGGAAGTCGCGCGTTACGAAAATATCATCAAGGAACTTGGGCTGCGTCGTTAAACGCCGCTGCTCTTACCGCGCGCACACGCCCATTTTTCCGGGGGCGGTGCGCGCGATATAGGAACGCGGCGCGGCATGGAATGAGCCATGCCGGCCGCTGCTTATACCCGCGGGCGCAATCCGGCTGCCTGCGTGAAGGACGGAAGTAAAGGACGACTCTATGTTTAATATTACCCGCAAGGAAACCACCTGGGGCGGTCGGCGACTAATTCTGGAATCCGGTCGCATTGCGCGCCAAGCCGATGGCGCCGTTCTGGTAACCTATGGTGGAACCCAGGTACTTGTGACGGCCGTTGCGCAGAAGGCACCGCGCGTGGGAATCGATTTTTTCCCGCTTACGGTCAACTATCAGGAAAAGACGTTCGCCGCCGGCAAAATTCCCGGCGGCTTTTTCAAGCGCGAAGGGCGCCCCAATGAAAAGGAGACCCTGACCTCGCGCCTGATCGATCGGCCGATCCGGCCGTTGTTCCACAAGGAATTCCGCAACGAAACGCAGATCATTTGTACCGTTCTGGCGCATGATCTGGAAAACGATCCCGATGTGGTCAGCCTGATCGGCACCTCCGCCGCCCTGACCATTTCCGGCATTCCCTTCCTGGGGCCGATCGGGGCCGCGCGCGTTGGTTATATCGACGGTGCGTATGTCCTGAACCCCCAAATGGACGAACTGCCGTTGTCCCAGATGGACTTGATGGTCGCCGGTACCGTCGAAGGCGTGCTGATGGTCGAATCCGAAATCAAGGAACTCGACGAAGACGTGACCCTTGGCGGCGTTGCATTTGCCCATAAGGCAATTCGCGAGGTTATCGATTTCATCATCGATTTCGCCGAAGACTGCGCCAAGGAGCCCTGGCCGCTGCCCGAACCGGCCGAGGGCATCGAGCCGGTCAAGAAGCGCCTTTGGGCGATCGCCGAGAAGCCGCTGCGCGAAGCCTATACCAAGACCGTCAAGCAAGAGCGGGTCGAGGCCGTAGCCGCGGCAAAGGATGCCGCGCTAAAGCAGATGGCCGAAGAGGAATTCGACGTCGACATAGCCGCGGGCCTGTTCAAGAAGCTGGAAAAGGATATCGTGCGTGGCAATATCCTGAAAACCGGCCTGCGTATCGATGGTCGTGACACCAAGACCGTTCGGCCCATCGTGGCCGAAGTTGGCGTGCTGGACCGGGCCCATGGCTCGGCGCTGTTTACGCGCGGTGAAACCCAGGCGCTGGTGGTCAATACCTTGGGTACCGGCCAGGATGAGCAGATCATCGATGCGCTGGAAGGCGAGTATCGCGAGCACTTCATGCTGCATTACAACTTCCCGCCATATTCGGTTGGCGAGGCGTCGTTCCTGCGTAGCCCGGGCCGCCGTGAAATCGGCCATGGCAAGCTGGCCTGGCGGGCAATTCACCCGCTGCTGCCGACCAAGGAAGAATTCCCCTATACGATGCGAGTGGTCTCCGAGATCACCGAATCGAATGGTTCTTCCTCCATGGCCACCGTTTGCGGCACCTCGCTGGCGCTGATGGATTCGGGCGTTCCGCTGGTTCGTCCCGTGGCCGGTATCGCCATGGGGCTTATCAAGGAAGAAGACGATTTCGCCGTCCTTTCCGATATTCTCGGTGACGAGGATCATCTTGGCGACATGGACTTCAAGGTCG
>JAOUMF010000246.1 GCA_029881615.1 Alphaproteobacteria bacterium
GCCGTAACGAGCGCTTGCGGGGCTTGTCGCCGGGCTGATCCTGAAATATGAATTGAATTTGTTAACCCGATTCCCATATTTTAGTGTAATATTGGCCCGGTAGATTTTCGCACGAACGGAAACATCATGTATCGCGACAACACGCTTATTCCCGCTGAAGCAGTACGGCTCGCCGCACTGGGCAGTCTTGTCGAAGGCGACAGGAGCTATGGCGATCTGGCGCGGGAAATTCGTTTCTTCGTGGCGCGCATCGTTGGGCCGTCGCTCGATCTTCTCGGCACTTCGCTTGAACTCCTGCGGCTTGAGGGGTTGATCGAAACACCGGACGGCAACACTTCCATGGAAACCCTGCCCGACGACGCCCAGCTGCGCATCACCAGCGAGGGCAAAGCCGCCTTCCATGTTCTGATGACGTCCAATGTTCGTGGCCTGGCCAACGATCTCAGCCGTCTGGTTATCGCATTGAAGATGCGTTTCCTGCCGATGCTGCCCGAGGAAGACCGCCATGAGCAGGCGGAAATCCTTGCCGAGGCTTGCGAAACAGAGCTTGCCCGGATGCAGGATCTACGCGCCAGTTATGGTGACGGCTATCTGGCCGAATGGCTGGACCATGAAATCGCCGAAGCGACCGAGCGTCGTGACTGGTTCACCGCCCTGGATGGCCGCATCTGATTCTTCTGATTTTCAGTAAACGTGCTGGCCGCCGGTGACGAATATCTCTGTCCCCGTTACATAACCGAAATCCGGATTGACCAACTGATAGACGCAGCCGGCGACTTCGGCCGCCGTGCCCATGCGGTGCATCGGGATGCGGTTGATCAGCGGCTCGTATTCGTCGCCAATCATTTCGGTTTCGATCTCGCCCGGCGCCACCGCGTTGACGCGCACGCCCAGTTGCGCGAATTCCACCGCCATCTCGCGGGTCAGGGCCGATAGGGCCGCTTTTGATGTGGAATAGGCCGATCCCGCGAAGGGATGAATGAAATGTCCGGCGATCGAGGTGATGTTGACGATGGCCGCCCCGCCCTGCTTCGACCCGCGATTCAGCGCAGTCGCGAACCCCCGGCTCAACAACAGCGGCGCGAACAGGTTCAGGTCAAAGACATGGCGCCAGCCCTCGATCGACCCGTTCAGGCAGCCCAGGCGTTCCTTGATCGGCGTCTTGGGCGACACCGCGGCGTTATTGACCAAGGCATGCAACGGCGCGCCGTCCAGCGCCTCATTGGCCTTGGCGACAAAATTCTCGACCGAGTCCATGTCGCCCAGATCGGTGGGAATATGGTGGGTCCAGTTCGGATCACGCTTGCAGGCCTCCGGCGTATCTTCCCGGCTGCAGGTGATGATTCTCCATTTTTCCGATGAAAAGCGCTTCACCGTGGCGTGACCGATGCCACGGCTTGCGCCTGTCAGGATAACCGTCTTTCTTTGTGTTTCGCTCATGGCGGCGAGTCTATCCCAAACAATGCGTGCGGGAAATGTTAATGCGCCATCAGCACAGGAATATCCGCGGCCGCCAACACCTCGTAAGTCACGCCGCCGAATACCAGCTCGCGCAAGCGGCTGTGGGTATAGGCGCCCATCACCATCAAGTCGGCCCCCGCCTGCCCCGCGGCGCCCAGCAGGGTTGCCGACATGGAATCGCCGCCAGCATCCATGGCGTTGATTTTCGCTTCCACGCCATGGCTGGCAAGATACCCGGCCAGGGCTTCGGCGTTCGCTTCGGGCGGACAGGGATCGCCGACGACCAGAATCGTCGCTTTCCCGGCCGCTTTCAGGAAAGGCATGGCGGCAGTCACAGCCCGCGCGGCTTCCAGCCCACCGTTCCAGGCGATAGCCACATGCCCGCCAACCGACTTGGGCGCTCCGGACGGCGCCACCAACAACGGCGAGCCGCTATCCATCAGCGCCGCTTCAAGGGTTTCCGTGATCGTGGTGACTGCGTTATCGCCCTCGGCGCGCGCGATAACCACCACGTCGGCAACGCGTCCACGCCGTGCGATGCAGACGTCCGGTCGGCCGGTATCTTCTATCCAGGCGCAATTCGGCCCATCAGCGGCGGAAACACCCATGGCCAGGCCCGATTTGGCGCGCCAGTCGTCGAAGCTTTGCCGCACCCGTTTTGCCCGCTCATCGGCCTGCTGCTCGGCACTGGCGATCATCTCTTCGATCAAGGCGCCGGACATGCCTTCGCCGATATAGGGAATCATGGTTCGGGGGTCGGCGCGAATATGCATGACGTCGATATGCGCCGAAAATTTCTGCGCTACCGCCTGCGCCGTCGCCAGCGCCGCCCCGTCCGACGATACGCCGAACAGCGGTGTCAGAATAACCTTGATCGCCATAATGTGATCCTCCCGTTGGGTTACACCACTCATACAACTATAGCCTATCGCGGAAAATTCGTAATGACTTGTATCAAACCAGGAAAAGAAGGCTTTCCACCACCTCGTTCACCGTGCGCGAGGCATCTATACGGGTCCAGTTCATCGGCCCCTGTTCAAGGGCCGGATGTGTGCGCAGGAAATCCACCGTCGCGTCCGAGGCATCTCCCCGGCGCCCCAGAACCCGCTCTATCCGGATCTCCAACGGCGCGTCGATCCAGAAACCGTGAAAAGGCACGCCCGCCTCGCGCGCCGCTTGCGCCAATGCATCGCGCTCTGCTGGATCGGCATAAACGGCATCGGTTATGACAGTCATGCCGGCGGCAAGTGCGGCTCTGGCATCCTCTATCAACCGAGCATAGGTGCGCAGGGTCGCGTCCCAGTCATAGGCATGTTCCGGCAGAGAATCCTCCATGCGGCAGTCGAACAACCGCTTGCGGGTCACGTCGCTGCGCAGGATCAGCGCCCCCGGCGCGGCGCCCAGCCGGGCAGCGAGCGAAGCCGCGACCGTCGATTTCCCGCTACCCGATTCACCGCCGATACCGATCAGCATAGGCGGATGTGGCGCCAGGAATCCCGTCGCCAGCGACAGGTAATCCCGCGCCGCCGACCGCATGCCGTCGGCCACCGCCTCGTCACGCTGAACCGCGGCACCGCTGGCTTCCACCTTGGCGCGGATCGCCGCACGACAAGACAGGAACAACGGCAACGCCGCCAGCCCGCCCAGATCACCGGTTCGCTGCAGATAACGATTAAGGGCCAGATTGGCGAAATCACGCCGGCCGCGATGTTCCAGGTCCATCAGCAGGAAGGCGAGATCGTATAATATGTCGGTGCAAGCCAGTGTTTCGTCGAATTCCAGACAGTCAAACAGGGTCGGGCGTCCGTTCCAGAGGAAAATGTTACGCAGGTGCAAATCCCCGTGACAGTGGCGCACAAACCCGGCTTCTCGCCGCTCGTCCAGCAACGCCGCGCACCGGACCAGCGCTTCGTCGGACAAATGTTCAAGCGCACCGACAGCGGTCTCCCCGAAGGTTTCGGGCATTGCCGACAGCTCCGTGATATCGTCCTCGACAATCCACCGCATGGCCCCGGCACCGCCGAATTCCGGCCGTTTTTCCGCCGCCCCGTGGAATTGGGCAATTTCGTCGGCCAGTTCGGTGATATGATCAGCAGTCAACGCGCCGCGCGCTGCCATCCGGTCGAACAACATATCCTGATCGAAACGCCGCATGACGACGACCCAGTCCACAGCCTCCCCCTCGCCGCCCAGTTCAAGCGAGCCGTCCGTCAGGCGGGTAATGGGCCGGCAACCGAGATAAATGTCCGGGGCTGTGCGCCGGTTCAGCCGAACCTCGGCCTCGCAGGCCGCGCGGCGCTTTTCGAGAGTCGAGAAATCGAGGAATGGGAACCAGATCGCGCGTTTCAATTTCCAGGCAGTATCGCCACCCAGGAAAACGATCGCGGCATGAGTATCGATCCGACTCAGGCTGCCGCCTTCACGTTCAGCCAAAGCATTCAGAAACGCAATTGTGGCATCCTGATCTTGCGTGATCTCACCGGGCCTCATCGCGCCTCCTTTATACCAACGAGCCTTGGTATTACCCCATCGGACGGTCAGGAATGAAAGCTGTGTTTTTCTATTATCCCCGTGGGATCCTGGTGGATCATTATCTCCGCGTCGGGAAATGTCCGACGCAATTCCAACTCTACCTCGTCGGAAACCTCATGCGCCTTGAGCAGGGTCAATTCCGCGTTCATTACCAGATGAAACTGAATGAAGCTGGTCTGTCCCGAACGCCTTGTCCGCATATCGTGCAGGCTGTCCACTTCCGCGTGGGCCAGCGCGATATCGCGAATTTTCCGGCGTTCATCGTCGGGCAACTCACGGTCCATCAGCATATCCAGCGCTTCGCGTACAATCTGTCCGGCGTTGTAGAGGATATAAACGGCGATTACCGTACCGAAAATCGGATCGGCGTACAGGAAACCGAACCAGCTTCCCAATATCAGGGCGGCGATCACCGCAATATTGACCAGGATATCGCCCTTGTAATGCAGCGAGTCGGCGGCCACCGCGACCGATTTCGTGCGGCGCACCACCCAGAGCTGGAAGGCCACCAGCAGGACGGTCAGGACAATGGAAACCACCATGACCCAGATGCCGGTCGCGGGCGCGGCCAGCGGACGCGGATGGATGAAACGCTCGCCCGCATGAAACAGCAACAGTACCGCCGAACCGGCTATAAAGGCCGACTGCGCCATCGCCGCCAGCGCCTCCGCCTTGCCATGGCCAAAACGGTGTTCGCGATCGGCCGGAGTC
>JAOUMF010000247.1 GCA_029881615.1 Alphaproteobacteria bacterium
CGCGGTCGAGATCGGCTGCGACCGGTTCAGCCGCGGCAAATGGCGACAGAAAAGAACATGGTATTATGTTCCCGAAATCGGACATTATGTCAGGCGGGTAGACAGTTTCCTCGGCCGCGATAAAAGGGAAACCGAGTTGGTGTCGATTCAGCAAGGACTGGATGGGCTGAGCCGCAACGCAAAGCGCGAACTTTACGATCTCGAACAGCAAACGTTGGAGCGCATGCCGTCGGGCAAGGCGGCGAACTGGCGCTCCAGCGAGGGTAACCTGGCCGTGACGATGGTCGTGATCAGAACCTTGAAGACGGAAGCTGGCCAGTTCTGCAGGACCTTCCGCCAGACGATCAGCGGCAAGGAAGGGGGCAGGCTGGTTCCTGGCCTGGCCTGCCGCACCTGGAACGGAAGATGGGTACGTCTTTAAAAAGGCGCTTCACGATATTGCCTGATTGCCGGGCGCTAAAATCAATAGGAACGGGGCATCCCCAAAACATGCTGGCTGATATAGGCCAGTATCATGTTGGTTGAGATCGGCGCGGTTTGAAATAGCCGTGTCTCGCGCCATTTTCGTTCGATATCGTATTCTCGTGCAAAGGCAAAGCCGCCGTAGGTTTGAAAACAGGAATCGCCCGCATGCCATGAGGCTTCGGACGCCAGCATTTTCGCCATGTTGGCCTCGGCCCCGCAGGGAATGCCCGCGTCGAACAAGGCGGCGGCCTTTCGCGCCATCAGGTCGGCGGCCTGGGTTTCCGCATGGGCCCGGGCAATGGGGAACTGAATGCCCTGGTTGGCCCCGATCGGACGGCCGAAAACTTCCCGTTCCGTGGCGTAACTTGTGGCCTTTTTCGTAAACCAGCGGGCGTCGCCCAGCGCTTCGGCGGCGATCAGGATGCGTTCCGCATTCATTCCGTCCAGGATATGCCAGAAGCCTTTTCCTTCTTCGCCGACAATGGAATCCGCCGGCACCTTCAGGTTATCGATGAAAATTTCCGTGGTGTTGTGATTGATCATCGCATCCACGGGGCGAATTTCCACGCCGTTACCGACCGCCTTGGTCAGATCGACGAGAAACACGGTCAACCCGTTGCCCCGTTTTGTTATTTCATCGGCCGGCGTGGTCCGCGCCAGCAACAGCATCAGGTCGGATTGCAGCGCGCGGCTGGTCCATAGTTTCTGGCCGTTGATTATGAAATGGTCGCCGTCGCGCACCGCGCGGGTCTTTATCTGGGTCGTGTCTGACCCGGTCGTGGGCTCGGTGACGCCGAAGGCCTGTAGCCTGAGATCGCCCGCCGCGATCGCCGGCAGGTAGCGCTCTTTCTGTTCCTTGCTGCCATGCCGCAGCAGGGCGCCCATGACATACATCTGCGCGTGGCAGGCGCCCGCATTGCAGCCCGATGCATGGATCGTTTCCAGGATCACCGCGGCCGCGCGCAACGGCAGGCCAGAGCCCCCGTACTCGGTGGGAATAAGGGCGGCGAGCCAGCCTTCGCGCGTGAGCGTCGCGACGAACTCCTCGGGATAGGCGCTATCGGCGTCCAGCTTGCGCCAGTAGTCGCCGGGAAATTCCTGGCATATGCGGGAAATGGCTTCGCGGATCTCCGGGTAATCCTCGCCCAGTTCCATCGTTATCGTCGAATCGCTCATTATTTACCTTTGTATTCCGGTTTGCGTTTTTCATTGAAGGCCAGCATGCCTTCGCGCCGGTCCTGGGTCTCGATCGTACGCCTGTAACAGTCGATTTCCACAGCCAGGCCCTGCTTGCGGGGCAGGCCGGTGGCACGCGACAACGCTTCCTTGGCGGCGCGCACCGCGATTGGCGCATTGGCCGCGATTCGCCGGGCAGTGTCCAGCGCCGTCGGCAGCAACTCTTCCGCTGGCAGTACGCGGTTGACGATACCCCATTCCAGGGCCTGGCTGGCGTCGACGGGCAGGCCGGTCAGGATGATTTCCTTGGCGCGCCTCTCGCCGCAGGCTCGCGGCAGGTTCTGGGTGCCGCCAACGCCAGGGATGATGCCCAGCGTGGTTTCGGTCAGGGCGAAACGGGCCGTTTCGGCGGCATAGGCAAAATCGGAGGCCAGTACCATTTCAAACCCGCCGCCATAGGCCGCGCCGTTGACTGCGGCGATAATCGGGACGGGGCAGTCCATCATGGCGTAGAATGCTTCCTCGAAGATGGCATGCTGCGCGCGCCAGTCCGAATCGGACATTTCGCGGCGTTCCTTCAGGTCGGCGCCGGCGCAAAAGGCGCGCTCGCCCGCGCCGGTTACCAGGATGCAGCGCAATTCGCCCGGATCTTCGTTCAGCCCGGTCCAGAAATTGCGCAATTCCTTGCCCATTTCCGTATTGAACGCGTTGGCTACCGCCGGCCGGTTGAGGGTCAGCACGGCCAGACAATTTTCGGGCATGTCCAGTTTCAGGGTTTCGTATTTTTGGTTGTTCAATGGTCTGCCTGTTTCCAGATGTGTTCGTATACAAAGTTCATTTTACGGTCTTGTATGCAAAAAAGGTGGTCAAAGCGACGATACTTTCATAGGCTACCCATCCCTCCGCATCTGCGGGATCAACAAATAGCCCGGTTATACCGGGCAGGGAAATAGGTGAGGAATAAAATGACTCGTGAAATTCTTAAACGAACCCGCCGTGGTGCCCTTTCGGTCATGGGTGTCGCGGCCGTGGCGCTTCTTGCTGGCGCGCCCGCCCAGGCCAAGGTTGAAGGTGATACCATTGTTCTGGGTTCGGCGAACTCGCTGAGTGGTAAATACTCGTCCAACGGCATCGATACCCAGAACGGATATGATCTTGCCGTAAACAAGATCAACGAGATGGGCGGCGTAAAGGTCGGCGGTAAATCATACAAGCTGAAAGTTCAGTATTATGATGATGAATCGACCCCGGCCCGTACGGCGCAGTTGCTTGAGCGACTGATCAAGCAGGATGGCGTTGAATTCATCCTTGGCCCGTACAGCTCCGCGACGACAATCGCCGCGGCGCCGGTGACGGAAAAATACAAGGTGCCGATGATCGAGGCGGAAGGCGCGTCGCGTGCGCTTTTCACCAAGGGCTATAAATATACTTTTGCGGTATTGTCGACTTCCGAACAGTACCTCGCCAGCGCGATTTCGCTGGCCGCGGAGATCGCCGAGAAGAACGGCAAGAAGCCTTCCGATGTGCGGGTGGCCCTGGTCTTCGAAAATGACGCCTTTTCCCAGGACGTGCGGGCCGGCGTGCTCGACGACATGAAGAAGTTTGGCATGCGGTCGGTGATCGACGACAAGATGCCGCCCGATCTTTCGGACATTTCCGCGACCCTGACCAAGGTTAAGGCGTTGAAGCCGGATGTGCTGGTGATTTCCGGCCACAACAAGGGCGCGGTAACCGCGGCGCGGCAGATCAAGGAAATGCAGATCGAGGTTCCGATGATTGCCATGACCCACTGCGAGGGCGCCAAGATCACCGACCAGTTCGGCCCCGCGGCCGACGGATATCTCTGCCCGACGCAATGGGCCGAAACGCTCAGCTACAGCGACAAGTATTTCGGTTCGGCTGCCGATTACGACAAGCTGTTCAAGACGACATACCCGACATACAAGAACGTGCCTTACCAGGCGGCCCAGGCTTCGGCTGCAGTCCTGGTCTGGAAGGAAGCGTTCGAACGGGCCAATTCTTTCGATCCTGAAAAGGTTCGTGACGCGATCGCGGCGACCGATATGCAGACCTTCTATGGCGGCATCAAGTTCGCTCCGGAAGGGAACAATATCGCAAAGCCGATGGTGCTGCGGCAGGTCCAGAACGGCGAGTACAATGTGGTTGCGCCGTCCAAGTGGGCTTCGCACCCCGTGGAATGGCCGCGCGTGTCGAAGTAACGCGAAAACTTCCGTAACCTGTTATTGCCTCCGCCCGCAACGGGCGGGGGCGACCGGTTCATTCTGGCGTCAAGCCAGCTTCCGATAAGATTGACGGTGATGTTGGATAATCTCAATATTCTGGTATCGATCGCGCCGATTTTCAATGTGCAGCTGTTTCTCGACGGGCTGTTCATCGGCGCCATTTTCGTTCTTGCCGCCTATGGACTGGCACTGGTCTGGGGCGTCATGAACGTGAAAAATCTGGCTCAGGGTCAGTTTGTCATCATGGGCGGCTATCTCGTATGGGATCTGGGGCACAGATTCGGCATTCATCCGATTTTGGGCCTGCCCATTGTCGCGGTGCTGATGTTTGCATTCGGATGGTTGCTGTACGCGGCGATCATCAAATATGTCGTAACGCGCGATCTGTTTACTTCGTTGCTGGCGACATTCGGTATTGGATTGGTCGTCGAACAGGCGTTGAATCTGGCTTACGGGCCGGAAGTCAGGACAGCCGATTCAGGCTTCGGGACGGTGGCCTTTTTCGACGGCATGTTGACCGTGGCTGAAATCAAGTTCATTTCCTTCGCCTTGGCCATCCTGCTTGCCGCGGCCGTGATCGTATTCATGAAGAAAAGCCGTATGGGCCAGGCGATCCGCGCAACGTCCCAGGATGCTCGCGCCGCGCGGGTCATGGGGATCGACACGGAAAAGGTCTATGCCTTTACTTATGCGCTCAACGCGGCGATCTGCGGGGCGGCCGGCTCTCTCGTCGCGATGATCTGGCTGATCCAGCCTTATTACGGCGTTCCGCATTCGATCCGTGCTTTTGTCATTGTGACGGCGGCCGGGCTGGGC
>JAOUMF010000248.1 GCA_029881615.1 Alphaproteobacteria bacterium
TTGTCGCGGATCTGGATATCCGTTTGCCCTACCGCCTTGGGCAGAAGCCGCATGAATTCCTTGTTTGTGTAGCCCATTTCCTTGCGGACTATATGTTCGCCTGCTGGCATTCCCGTACCCCGTTTTTCAACAATTGATGCAATTTAGCGTTTCAATGTCGATTTGATAGGTCTGTCTCATTGAAACCGACATAAAATCATTGTTACAATGTTTTCCATCATCCGTCGGCGCGCATGCCGAATGGGGATTTTGAGAGGAGACTTGGTTTGCAGAAATCGTTGCTGATGATTCCCAGCAAATGTACTGGCTGTTCGCAATGCGAGTTGGCCTGTTCCTACGCGAAGGAAGAAGCCTTTAACGCTGCAAAATCGCGCATCAAGATTTTCGATTTCCCCGAAAAAAGCCGTCACGTTCCCTACACATGCACACAATGCGCCGAAGCCTGGTGCATGAAGGCATGTCCGGTGGACGCGATTTCCGAGGACAAGAAAACGGGGGCCAAGATCGTATCGGCCGAACTTTGCGTCGGCTGCAAGGTCTGCACCATTGCCTGTCCCTTCGGCACCATCAATTATCAGCAGGATACCGGCAAGGTCGTGAAATGCGATCTTTGCGGGGGCGATCCGGAATGCGTGAAAATATGCCCGACGGAAGCCATCCTGTATGTCAACGCGGACGCGACCGGTGACGCCCGGATGCGCGAGTGGGCGGCGAAATCCGACGAGGCGTCGGACGTCACACCGAACTGAAGCAAGGCCAATCAAACAACAAGACCATAGTGGAGGAACCGTAATATGGGCTGGACTCAAAAAATCCTTCGCGTGAACCTGACCAAGGGAACATGCGAGAGCGAGCCACTCAACATGCAGTGGGCAAACGACTATCTGGGTTCGCGGGGGCTGGCGACCAAATACTTCGTCGAAGAGACCGATCCCAAGGTCGATCCCCTGTCGCCGGACAACAAAATGATCTTCGCCACCGGTCCGTTAACCGGCACGGCCTCGCCGACCAGCGGCCGCTGGACGGTGGTCTGCAAGGGCGCGCTGACCGGTGCCATCGCCTGTTCGAACTCCGGCGGCTTCTTCGGCGCCGAGATGAAGAACGCCGGCTGGGACATGATCATTTTCGAGGGCAAGTCGGCCAAGCCGGTTTACCTGACCATCGAGAACGATCAGGCCGAACTGCACGACGCCGGCGACCTGTGGGGCAAGTCCGTATGGGAGTGCGAGAGCGAACTGTTGAAACGTCACGGCGAGGAAGGCCGGGTCGCCTCGATCGGCCAGGCCGGCGAGAGCGGCTGCCTCTATGCGGCCGTCGTCAACGACATGGACCGCGCGGCGGGCCGTTCGGGCGTCGGGACGGTAATGGGCTCGAAAAACCTGAAGGCCGTGTTCTCGCGCGGTACTGTCGGCGTGAAGGTCAAGGATCCGATGGGCTTCATGAAGGCAACCGGGGCGGCCAAGAAGATACTGGCCGAAAACGCGGTGACCGGCGAGGGCCTGCCGACCTATGGCACACAGGTTCTGATGAACGTCATCAACGAACTTGGCGCGCTTCCCTCGCATAATGCCGCCGATGTGCAGTTCGATGGCGCCGCCCAGATCGGCGGCGAGGCGATGCATGCCAAGCGCGAAACCGATGGCAAGGCCAATCTGGTATCGAACGCGGCCTGCTTCGGTTGCCCGATTTCCTGCCAGCGGCGCTCGCAGATGGATCCCAACCATTTCACGGTCAAGGATCGCGAGAAATACCATATCGTTTCCGGCGGTCTGGAATATGAGGCGGCCTGGGCGCTGGGCGCGGCCACCGGTGTCAGCGATCTCGAAACCCTGACCTTCTGTAACTTCATCTGCAACGAGTACGGCATGGACCCGATCACGTTGGGATCGACGGTCGCGGCGGCGATGGAACTTTACAAGGTCGGCGCCATTACCGACAAGGAGACAGGCGGCGTGTCGCTGACGTTCGACTCTCCGCAAGATCTCGCTACGATCTGCGAGATGACCGGCAAGGGCGAGGGCTTCGGCAAGGAAATCGCCATGGGCTCCAAGCGTCTGTGCGAGAAGTACGGTCGTCCCGAACTGTCGATGACGGTCAAGGGCCAGGAATTCCCGGCCTACGATCCGCGCGGCATCCAGGGCATGGGCCTGACCTACGCCACCTCGAACCGCGGCGCCTGCCATTTGCGTAGCTACACGGTCGCCTCCGAGGTTCTGGGCATTCCCGAAAAGACCGATCCCCATGTCACCGAGGGCAAGGCCGGTCTGGTCAAGGCCTTCCAGGACGCGACCGCGCTGGTCGATGCGTCGGGAACTTGCATCTTCACGACCTTCGCGCTTTCCATGGAAGACATTGCGCCGCAGATCAACGCCGCCTGCGAGGGCGACTGGTCGACGGAACGGTGCATGGAAGTGGGCGAACGCATCTGGAATATGGAGCGGGTGTATAACAACGCCGCCGGATTTACCGGCGCCGACGATACTCTGCCCCAGCGCTTGTTGAAGGACGCCGCCAAGACCGGACCCGCCGAGGGCCTGGTTAACAAGCTCGATGAGATGCTGCCTGAATATTACAGCCTTCGTGGTTGGAGTGCCGATGGCGTGCCAACCAGCGAAACCCTGGGCCGTCTTGGCCTTTAAGGGATAGCTGACTGACAGGGCGGCGGGTTCGGGCAACTTAAAGTCCGGACCCGCCGTTCCTTTTTGAGACTGGAGTTAACGGATGACCTACGTGATCGTCGGGGCCGGTCCCGCCGGTGTGGCGGCGGCCGAAACCCTGGCCAAGACGGCCAAGGGCAGTGAAATAATACTGGTCGGCGGCGAGCCCGAACCGCCCTACTCACGCATGGCGATTCCCTATGTTCTGACCGGCAGTGTCGGCGAGGATGGCACCTATCTTCGCAAGACCGAGAACTGGTACGAAGACCGGAATATCCGCTATATTCACGGTCGCGCCGAATCTTTGTCGACGGGTGACTCCGCCCTGCGGCTGGCGCGCGGCGAGGAAATGAAATTCGAAAAATTGCTGATTTCAACCGGGGCGCGGCCGATCAAGCCACCCGTCCCGGGGCTAGACCTGGAAGGCGTGCATCACTGCTGGACGCTCGAAGATGTTCGCAATATCAAGGGGCTGACAGGCGAAGGCAAGGACGTCATCCTGATCGGTGCCGGATTCATCGGCTCGATCATCCTCGAGGCCCTGCTGGAGAGCGGTTCGAATCTCACCGTCGTCGAGGCCGAAGACCGCATGGTGCCGCGGATGATGAACCAGGTCGCCGGCAACATGATCAAGGCCTGGTGCGAGAAGAAGGGCGTCACGGTCCTGACTTCGACCCGCGTCGCCGGCGTGGCGCAGGCCGATGGCGGGCGGCTGGAGGTCGATCTCGGCGGGAACAAGAAGACCGTCGATCTGGTCGTCGTCGCCGCCGGTGTAAAGCCCAATGCCGATTTTCTCGAAGGCAGCGGAATCGAGGTTGAGGACGGTATCCTCGTTGATAATCACCTCAAGACCTCGGCCGATAATGTTTACGCGGCAGGGGACTGCGCCAAGGGGCCGGATTATTCCGGCGGCTGGTCGGTGCATGCGATTCAGCCCACGGCTGTCGAGCATGGCCGTATCGCGGCGCTGAACATGGCCGGGCAGGTCACGCCCTATAAAGGCAGTCTGCAGATGAACGTCCTGGATACGGCCGGCCTGATCTCCACCTCGGTAGGGTTGTTTGATGGCGTCGAGGGCGGCGAGGAGGCCGAGGATCTGAATGAGCAGCGGTTCAAATATATTCGCCTGACCTTCAAGGGCGATTATATGATCGGCGCGCTGACGCTGGGCCGCACCGATCAGGTCGGCGTGCTGCGCGGGCTTATCCATACCCCGGTCTCGTTGGGGCCCTGGAAGCAAAAACTGATGGCTGATCCGGCCAAGTTCGTCGAAGCCTATATCGACCGGACCCAGGTCATATGAATATCAAGTTGAAGCTCTACGCTTCGTTGATGCGGTATTTGCCGGACGACGTGGCGGACAGGCACACGGCCGTTCTGAACGTGCCGGAAGGCATGACCCCGGCCAAGCTGATCGAGGATCGGAAATTGCCCAAGGAATCCTGCTTCCTGGTGCTCCTTAACGGTGTCTATTTGACCCCCGCCGAACGCGAAACCCGCCAAATCCAGGAAGGCGACGCCGTCGCCATCTGGCCGCCCATAGCGGGCGGGTGAGGGGAGGGAGACGCGTCGCGCTTACGCCGCGCAGGGTGGGGCCTTGCGGCTGATGTCGTTGAGGGCCATGCGGGTTTCGTCGTCGAAGCCGTGCATTACGCGGGTCGCCTGGTGGACCTTGTCGGCGATTGTCGTAAAGCGTTGCTCGGCCATGCCAGTGGCGAAGAGCGCGTAGGCAACCTTGCCGGCGCGCCAGCGGAAACTGCGCGTCTTACCGTCTCGAACCTCGGTGAGATCCGTTCCCAGCGACGAGGGTGCGCGGGTGACCCACATCGTTAGCCGGCAACCATGCTGGCCCGTATAGCCCATATGCATCGCCGCCGTTAAATTCTCGGACGCTTCATAAAATCGCAGATAGGTCAGGCGCAGGTTGGCGCTGGTAAGGTCCGGCGCTTGAAAGGAAAGATGCAATCTGTCGACACTCGCCAGATAAAGGTTGGCGTCGATTTCGCGTGCGCCAGGTGCGGCAGGCTCT
>JAOUMF010000249.1 GCA_029881615.1 Alphaproteobacteria bacterium
TGCTGGACCAGATTCGCGATATGATGGACGAGATGGAACAGGACAGCAGCGGCGCCGTGACGAAAGCACTTGGCCCACGCCTGAACAACTGGTTCGGCGAACATTTTCGCACGCGCGATGCCAGGCTGCACGGCTTTCTGGAGTCCCTTGAGAAATGAGAAAAGGTGGAGAACTCCACCCGCTCCCGCTCTCCACATCACCGGCAAAACTCGTCCACTTTCCGATTATGCGCAACAATCTGCTCGGCCGTCGGACGGCTGATCACGTCTGCCTCATTCACCACGATCCGCCGTACCCAGGCGCAATCACCCGCGACCTTTGCCGTGCAACTCATCGTAAAGATCAGCATCAGACATACCAGTAACATCCTCATCGATCGCTCCCGATTTCCGCGCGGCCTCGGCCGCTGCTTCAAGATTATCGGCCCGTTCCGCCTTGCGGCCGGACCGGTGGGCGCCGAATAGCAATGCCCCGATCGCGGCCAAAAAAGCCAACCCTGCCACCAGGATCGCGCCCAGCCGGGACAGGCCGGTTATTTCCAGAAACCACATCATTGCCCACTCCCATACTTCGCTTCGACCATGGCCCGCGCCGAATCCATCCACTTGTTCAGATCCAGCGTGGTCGCCGCCTTGCTGATCAGCAGGGCCAATATCGGCAGCGCGTTGATCGCCGCAAGCACCGCCCAGTGCTGATATCCCTGCAATGCCGACACAATGATCTCGACCCCGGCGAGAGCGAAGATCAGGGCCATGTAAATGCGGCCCGACCCGCGCGAGGGCTGTTCCGGCAGGGATGCATGGATTTCCCTTGCTTCCATGATCATCTCCCTTCAATAGCTCCAGACGCCGGGGCGTGGATAATTCCCGGCGGGCAGATCGTCGAGATGCAAGAAGCGGCTACCATGATCGCCGCGCTGAGAGACGCCAACGCCGGTCATGCCTTCGGCAGCAGCCAGGAAAAGGGCTTCGTGGGCGCGCGCGCCGCTGCACAACAGATCGACGGCGTGACCCGTGGTGTGCGGACCGTTCCGTCCCGTCTTGGCGATGCGGTCGTTGTAGTCCGGACAACGATACCCCGACGTCACGATGAAGGGTGTCGACGTCTTGCCGCGCATGGCCTGCAGCCGGTCCATGAAGCCAGGGTCCATATCGGCCCGGCCGCAACCGCATTTGCAGCGCATTTCGGTTTCGGTGAAGTTGGGCCAGCGGCCCCAGTCGGGTTTCAAGGTCATATGTCGGCTCCTTCAGACTAAAAAAAAACGCCCAACAGGGCGGCAGCTAACAGACGTTTCGTTGCGGTTCACTCCTTCGGCGGGATGCCGCGCAAGCCCTTCACGGTCTCGGATTCCCATATGCGAATGAGAAACCAGACGATCGAGAGAAAAGCGGCGATAATGGAAAGGCTGTCCGGCAACCATTCCAGCCAGGTAGCGACAACAGCCGTGCCGGCCGTCGCATCCGCACCCTGTTTGAAGAGTTCATGTGTCATAGCGACCGCCGGGTTCGACAGGTTATGTCCTTACTCATAAATTGCCATCCTCCTGGTTATGGATTGCGATGAGGCGCGCCCAATGCCGCGCCTCCGAACGGGGCAGCGCACAAAAAATAAAGGCCCCGCCAAAACGGAGCCTTTACAGCCGGTTATTGTCTGGGCAAAAAACCGCGATCAACGTCGGCTGAGTTTCCCGCCCGCTTCCACCGCGCGGAGAACTGGGTCCAAAATCAATCGAACCCCGGCCAATGTCAGATGATCGTCGTCCTTATAAAGAGGCCGGCCGTCATCGACGAGCCGGCAACGTTCGGAATTACACAGTTGCTCATGCGGATAGACGACCGAAACATTAGGCATGGATTCCAAACGTTTCAATGTATGCAGAACAATTTCCTGCCGTGTATTGAATGCGGTACGCGGTGTTTCAAGCAGCGGCCTATCCAAATTGACCGCACGAACCATCATATTTGGCACGTTGAAATCGACTTCCGGGACAGGGCCGACAACCACGACATAAGCCCCCGCGGCCGTCAGGCGCTTTACGGTACGAGTCAGTGCATTATCAAGAGTCGTCAACACACTGCCGTTTTCGGCATCAAATATCTGCTGGCTCAAAAAACCGTCGCCAGGCGCCCTCTCATTCGAGGCAAGATTCGCCCACCGATTTGCGAGAACGACGATCGGAACGTTCTCATTTTGCACCATCGTTTCTATATGCACAGCAAGCGCCATACATTCGGCGCGATTTTTCCGCGCCGAATAATACACTCCAATCAATGGCGAACATCCTTGCATGACCGCCACTAACCCATTCAAACCTGATCCGTGCAGGTGTTGAGAAAGCGGCCCCCCCAACATCCCAGCATGCGAATCACCAAGTACCAGATAATCGACTGAAGCGCCATCATGACCACAAATCCGCACCTTGGAAACAACGTTACGCCGATCAACCGTTGCGCATTGAACAGTATCAGCCATTGTCTGTTCTATACGCCGCGTGGTTTCGATTGCCTCTGCCCGCAAACGGTAAGGGACACCTTCCGTTACCGCTACGACCGCACAAAAAACCAAAACCGATACTAAGCCGCCCGCCATTGCCCGCTTTGCCACGCGCCAATTTCCTCCGTCCCGCGCAGTCCGGAACGGCGTCTCGACGAACTTCCAGTTCAGAAAGGCAAGAAAAGTAGTAACAAGAAAAAGTCCCACTTTCTCTGGTCCCGTAGAATCTCGCCCAATATAAAGACCAAAATATACAATAACCGGCCAATGAAACAAATAAAGAGAATAGGATATCTTACCGAAAAATGTCATGGCCGGACTGGCAAGGGCACGATTGCATACAGAATTCGGCGCCGCGAGTATGACCAGTCCAGTTGCCACTACGGGCAGTAATGCGACGAACGCTGGAAACGGCATGGTGCTGTCTATAAACAAGGCTGACACAGCTATGCCAATCAGCCCGGCAATGGCCAGCAAGGCCGACACGATCCGCCCCGGCGAAATGCGCGGCTCCATGAACGCGACAATCCCACCAAAGCCAATTTCCCAAAATCGAGACATTGGCAAGTAAAACGCATGCTTTTCATTATTCAGTCCATAAACGGCATATAAATTATACGTAAAGGACAACGCGCACAGGACTAGCAATCCCCGAAACAAACCTCGGCTTCCAAATCGAGACGCAAATATCAGCAGAATGAATGGAGCAACAAGATAAAATTGCTCTTCCACGCCCAACGACCAAGTATGAATAAGGGGAGAACTATTGGTCGCGTCAGCAAAGTAGCCCTGCCGATCATTGAAATAAATGTTAGAAACCGAAAACACAGCAGCGAGCGCGCTATAACTCAAAGATTCATATTCACCGGGCGTCAGAATCATGGACCCCACGACCAAGGCAAAAAGAACGCTAACCGCCAAGGCGGGAAATATTCTGCGTACCCGCCGCCGGTAGAAGCTCAATATCGAGAATTTTCCCGACTCTCGCTCTAGGATCATTACTCTGAAAATCACGAAACCCGAAATGATATAGAAGATATCAACACCGACAAAGCCGCCGGAAACAGGGGTTACACCGAGATGGAACAGAATCACGAGTAGCACGGCAACCGCGCGCAAACCATCAACGTCATTTCGATATTCGGTCCTCTGCAACATACCTTCCCCGCCAATACTATCGTTATGTTAGCGCGCCAAATTATCACACGCGCTGCGAATGGTTCACACGCTTAAATATCCTCGCCAAATTAAAGCCATAAACGCCAACCGGATATATAAGATCGGTGTTACGCACTCCTCCCGCGCGGGTCAACCCAACCCTGCGTCATTAGGTTAACAGTTAGTCCGGTGACATTTGCAACCAGATACACTTGGCTACTTGTGTTTGTAAATACTGCTGTGTATTCACCGCCACCGCCTGCAGATGAATAAATGATATGGTATATAGACGGCTCATTTATATCTGGAGACCATATTTTGCCAAACTGTCCACCGGCCGTGCCTATTACGCGAATAGCAAATATTGCGCGTACTTTAATGCCGAGGGGTGTACTAACTGTATGCAGCGTAGCTACCGTTCCTGGGTTTCCGCTCAGATCAAGAAGTCCATTTTTAAAGTAAAACCTGTCGCCGCCCTGATAAAACTCAACAACATTCCCCGCTCCATCCGTCAGTATCGCGCCTATTCTCCGTTTCTGGTCATAATTCACGGGCATTGCCGGGATGGTGGCGCTTTCGCTGAACAGGGCGTCCACCGCGCCGCTATCGCTTCTGCGGATCAGCCACACATGATACCATGTATTGGCGCCTGGCGTGCCGATTACGCTCTCGGTACCGTCCAGCCCTCCCTGACTGTTCCCCTCCGCCCAACTGGCGTCGGTCCTTTTGGTCAGGACAGAAGACAGCGCCAAATTGGCTGCGTCCCCGCCATCACGGGCAACGCCGGGGGCTATATCAATATCATGTGCCACATCGATGGCGTTGTTCGACAGGATCAGCCCATCGATATATCCCCTTGGCGCAATTCCCGCCGTAACATTCCCGGGGGAAAGATTCGTAATCCGCGAGCCATCCGCCGCCGGATACCCCGTCGCGTCCATCGCCGGGACATCCCCGTCCGCCACCCCCGTATTCGCCAGCGCCGCCGTGCCCAGCCCCAGTTCGGCTCGCGCCGCCAC